>JAITUT010000035.1 GCA_031286325.1 Helicobacteraceae bacterium | reverse complement strand
CGTCTGCCCGATCAACCTTATTGCGGATTTGGCGGCTTTAACGCGGCGGCTGACTGGGGTAAATTCTCTTTCTCAGCCTGTGAATCTGCCGCGATCTACGCGCTATTACGCGGCTGTTCTGGCGCTTATCCTGTCGTTCGTTTTGGGCGTGGCTGTCTTTGACGCGATCAGCCCGATAGGTCTATTTACGCGCGCTCTTTACTTCGGCGCGCTACTGGGCTTTTGCGGCGCGGCGGCGATATTCCTCTGGGATTTATTCGTCCAGCGCAACGGCTGGTGCGGTCATATATGCCCGCTCGGAGCCTTTTATTCGTTAGTAGGCAAGTTTTCGCCGCTTAAAATCATCTTCAAAAGATCGCTCTGCACCGATTGCTACGAGTGCAAAAAAATCTGCCCTGAACAGCAGGTTTTGAGCGCGGTGAGCAAAGATAATAGCGATGCGGCTATAGTCATATCCGCAATTGAATGTATGAAGTGCGGCAGATGCGTAGAGGTTTGCGAGGGCGGCGCATTAGGTTTCGCCCTGACGCTAAAAACAAAGGAGAGTAAATGAAAAGGAGTAAGTTGTTCTGGCTTCTCGCGATCGCGGGGCTTGTAATGGCGGCTTGTACGGGTGATAGCGTCACCCCCCAAACGCCCGAAAAAGCGGCGGTAACCACAAAAGCCAACGATGTAGATGTTGTGGAAGGTTCCGTTTCGCTCAAAGATGTCGTCTATGTGAATACCGAGGCGGGCAAATCTACGCCGATCGCGCGATCTTTCGAGAACGCGCCGCCTTTGATCCCGCACTCTATGGAGGGCGCGGATCAGATAGACGCCAATATGAATATGTGTCTTGCTTGCCACTCGCCCGAGAACACCAAAATGTTCCAAAAAGCGGGCGAGTATAAGAATATGAAATCGGTCCCCGCGACCCACCTCGGCGTTATTAAAGATAACGACACGAGCTGCCGCTTTGACAGCAAAGGCTATAAAGTCTGCGGCAAGGCGCGTTTCGTAGGCGGCATCAACAAAACGGACGGAATCAACGCGCAGCGATACAACTGCACGGCTTGCCACGTACCGCAAGTTATGGATAAAGTTGAAGTCAAAAACAACTTCTCCGTTGTCCTCCGCAACCAAAAGACTGCTTCGCAGTCCGATTTGATCGACAAGATCAACGACGGGCTATAAGCCTTATCCCTCAACCCGATTTGGGTTGAGGGTTTTTGGAGTATTTATGGATCGCCGCGATTTTTTAGCCGCGCTGGGCGGTAAATTTGCCAAAAAACAAGAAGAGAGAGCGATCGCCATTAACTCTATGGAGTGCCTCGCGTGGAACGACGTGATGTGTTATTCGTGTAAAGATTCTTGCGGCAAAAACGCTATTGACTTTTTCGCCTCATTCAGACCTACCATTAACTCTAATTGCGACAACTGCGGAGATTGCGCCTCGTCTTGTCCGGTCGGGGCTATAAAATAATTTATATTGCTCCGCTTAAAAAATTAAAGTTGAAATTTCCAAAACTATCGTTTTTGCGGAGATTTCAAAAGCCGTTTAACACTATTATGTAATAAATAATGGCGATCGCCATAAAATTTTTGGGTAAAATCGCGCATTTTTTACAAGGATTCCAAATGAGCAGAATAATTAAAATTTTCGACACGACTTTGCGAGACGGCGAGCAGAGTCCTGGCGCGTCAATGACCACGCCCGAAAAAGCGCGGATCGCGCGGCAACTCGACAAACTCGGCGTGGATATTATTGAGGCGGGCTTCGCGATCAGTTCGCAAGGCGACTTTGACGCGATCCGCGAGATCGCCGATCTGGCGCAAAACAGCGCGGTTTGCTCGCTTGCCCGCGCGGCGGAAAAGGACATTCGCCGCGCCGCCGAAGCGCTACAATCCGCGCGAAAGCCGAGAATCCACACATTTATCGCCACGAGTCCGATTCATATGGAATACAAACTCAAAATGAAGCCCGAAGAGGTCGTTAAGCGCGCTGGCGAAGCCATTCGTCTGGCGAGAAGCTTTGTTGATGACGTGGAATTTAGCTGCGAGGACGCCACGCGATCTGAAATGCCGTTTCTGAAAGAGATTCTCGCGGCGGCGATCGAAGCCGGCGCGAAAACCCTGAACATTCCCGACACCGTAGGCTACGCGATCCCGAAAGATTTTGAGAAATTTATCGCCGAAATTTGCTCTTTTGTGGCGGATCGCGCGATCGTTTCCGTGCATTGCCACAACGATTTGGGGCTTGCCACCGCCAACTCCCTCGCCGCGATCTTAGGCGGCGCGGGGCAAGTCGAATGCACTATCAACGGGCTTGGCGAACGCGCGGGCAACGCGTCGCTCGAAGAGATCGCGATGACTTTGCGCGTGCGGCGCGATCTATTCGGCGGCGCGGACACAGGCATAAACTCCAAAGAAATTTACGCCGCGAGCCGCCTGCTCGCCGAAACTTGCGGCATTGAGCCGCAACCAAATAAGGCGATCGTGGGCAAAAACGCGTTTTCGCACGAAAGCGGAATCCACCAAGACGGCGTCTTAAAACACCGCCAAACCTACGAAATTATGAGCGCGGAGGACATCGGGCTCGATCGCAACCGCCTGACTTTGGGCAAACTCAGCGGATCGCACGCTTTCAAAGAAAAGTTAAAAGAATTGGGTTTTGAGGAGTTGGGCGAAGAGGAGTTCAAAAAAGCCTTCGCGCAATTCAAAGAACTTGCCGATCGTAAAAAAACGATCTACGACGAAGACGTCAGATCGCTGATTACGAGCGAGAGCGCGAATGTGCCTGCGGAATTTACTTTGGAGAGCCTGCAACTGAGCGATTGCAGCGGCGGCTTTCCAATAGGCGCGGTTACGATCCGCCGCGCGAACGGCGAGGTTAAGACGGACGCGGCGATCGGCGGCGGCACAATGGACGCGATCTTCAAGGCGGTTGATCGCGTCAGCGGCTATTCGGGGCAACTTATGGATTACAAAGTTGACGCCGTCAGCGAGGGCAAAGACGCGCTCGCCCGCGTAACGGTCAAGGTAATTTTTGACGACTCCAAACCAGCCGTGATGGGGCACGGGCTTGATATTGACACAATGAAAGCGAGCGCGGAGGCGTATGTTAAGTCGCTCAATAGTTACCTCGCGATGAAAGATCGCCTAAAAACAAAAGATCGCGGCGGGCTTTAATTTTTTCGCTAATATAATCAAAAATTAAAAGGTTTAAAATGGCACGGAAATTCGCGCTGTTCGCGCTCTTTTTGGCGGCTCTCGCAGCGGATTCTTTGAAGCTCCACGATTCGGGGATTTTGCTGGATTGGGACAACGCGGCGCAATACTGCCGCTCGCTTGACGCTAATGTGCCCACCCTCGCGATGATGGAGGCGACATTTTGGGGCGGCTACTCTAGTAGAGCCGGCAGAATACCCTACCAGAGGGATACTTATTGGACGAGCGACGAGCTTGACTTTGACGGCGCGTACGCCTTTGACTTCGCCGCCGGCTTGCACACGGTAGATTACAAAAATTCAAGACACCGCGTAATGTGCGCCAAGGGCTCGTATGAATAATTTAGTACAGGGCGTAAAGTGTTAGATTTCATAAAAAATCTCGCGACTTTTTTCAGATCGCTCGGCGACTTTGTGAAGTTTTCGTTCCAGCAAGAGAAAAAGGGACGATATTTAGACGAACAGAAAGAAATTCTCCAAAAGGTCTTTTGGTGGCGCTACTTTTTTCGCGTTTTTGTTGGTCTTGCCGTCAGTTTTATTTTAGTAATCGGCTATATACCCATCTACTCGAAAGTAAAGCGAACCGATTTTGAGCGGACGCAAGAGCAGTTTGTCGAAGTTTTCAAAGTCCTTACCGACGACGTTTTTAACAACGTGTTCGACGTTATACATACTATGATTCCGCCCATCCTTGAGGCGAAAACGCGGGATTGGAAAATTCTAACGTCTCTCGTAACAAAGCACGTTTATCATAGCGATTTAATTAACTCTATCTTTGTTTTGAACCCTGAGAAAGAGTTAATTTATTCCACTGGTCCGTCTTCTACGCAGCTCTTCGAATATATGCGCGCCAGCCTCTACGCGCCGCAGTTTGACAAACAAGCGACGACAGGCAAACCCTTTGTATTAACGATTTCGACAAAAAACGGACCGGTTATGATCTTTGTCGAGCCGTTTTACAATAAAGACGACGGGTTAACCGGTTACGGAATAGCGACCCTATATTTGCGCGAGCTCGCGTTGCATTATCAAAAGTTGATGATAAGGACATTTGACGAAAGCGAAATGATAGACGTTATGCTAATTTCTTATGACGGCGACATCTATTTGAACAATCAAAACCCCGAAATCTTATACGGCGAAGTCTGCAAAAATTGCTCAAACTTTCCAAAACCCCTCAAAGCTTACTATCGCGACAGGAGCGCGAAAATATCCACATCATACTACGCGCCTATCAAAAATTACGATCTTGCGATCGTAGGCATATTAAATTACTCCTTATATAACCGCCAAATGATACGTCTTGTCGGAATTTGTCTGGGCTTTTGGCTTGTGCTGGCGACGACTGTCATATTGCTTGGGCATCGCTATTACCTGCTCGATCTGGCGATACTCTCCGATTACGAGGACTATAAACTGCTTCTTAACGGCAAACTTAAGCAAGCGTTGCACGAGCGCAATGAAACGGATAAGAAGCGGCGTAAAGTTGAGTTGGCGCTTGCGCAATCCAACAAAAACGCCGCGCTCTCCGATACGCTCAGTATGATTGCGCACCAGTGGCGGCAACCCTTGAACACCATTTCGCTGCACGCGCAAGATATGCTTGACGTTGTCACTTTCGGCAAAGTTGATGAAAATTACATTAAAAACGTCGTTTCAAAGATAATGCAAGAGCTTAAATACTTGAGCAACACGATCGAAGAATTCCGCAATTTCTTCACCGGCAAAAATAAGTTCGCCAGATTTAATGTGATAAACGCCTTGTTAGAAACGAAAAATTTGGTGGAAAAACAATTTGAGCACCATAAAATTGAGATCGTTTTTTTAACGAGCGGCGCGAAAATTTACACCTACGGCTTGGAGAGCGAATTTTCCCAAGCGATTTTAATAATTCTAAACAACGCCAAAGACGCGATCGTAATGAGCGGCGTCGCGGAAGGGCGCGTGCAAATATCCGTTCATTGGTGGTTTGACAAAGAGATGATTATTGAGATACAGGACAACGGCGGCGGGATTCCGGAGGAGTATTTGGCGCGGATTTACGAACCCTATTTCACCACGAAAGACAAGAAAAAGGGTACGGGAATCGGGCTTTATATGGCGCGGCTTTTTATTGAAGAACATATGAAAGGCGAGATCAAGGTGAAAAATATTCATAGCGGGGCGACATTTATTATAAAACTTCCTATAGCTTGACTTTGCGGACGAACTTTGCGGGCGGGCAAACTCTCCTTGTTACAAAAAGTTTAAGTCTTTGGAAACTCCCGAAATTTGCTGGCGCAAAGCCCGGATAAGAACTTATTATTCCCGTTGCGATCGCGAGCAAAACAAATTCGGGCAAGCTTGCGTTAGCGCGAGTAGCAGGGCGGACGAAAATCGCGCGCGCGGAGCGTAGCAACCGCGAAGCCTCTCGCCAAAAGCGAAAGTGCTTGACAATAATAGTAGATTTTGGGGCAAATAGGCGCGGAGGCTTGTAGCGTTAGCGCGAGTAGCAGGGCGGACATTTTCGTAGGGTCAAGAAACTTAAAGTCCCTTGTCGCGGCGGGAACTAAAATTCGCGCGAGAAGTTTTACGAAGAAGAAGCCGCGACCAGCGAGCGAAGCTGATAAGTCAAATCCCCCGCGCCAAAGCCGATAATCAAGCCGCGCGTAAGATCGCGGCAATTGGCAAATTCTTCCAAATTCCGCGCGAGAACCGGCTTATACCGAGCGAATTTCCCCGCAAAATCAATTTCCACATACTCCTCGCCCGCCGCCCAAACTGGCAAAATCGCCAACTCGTCTACGCCGTTAAAGCACTCTACGAAGCGATCTAAGTTATGAATTACCCGCGAAAATTTGTGCGGTTGCCAGATCGCCGCTACTTTGCTCAAACCCGCGAGCCGCTTGTATTCGCGCGCCGACTTCAAAGTCGCCTCAATTTCAGTCGGGTGGTGTCCGTAATCGTCAATGATCGCGAGATTTTCGCCGCGTTTCAAAATGTCAAAACGTTTTTTAATGCCTTTGTAACCGCCGATCTTCGCGCGGATCGTTTCAAGCGGCAACTTCTGCTCCGCCGCCAAAATCGCCAACGCCGCGTCAATCGCGATATGCTCGCCGAAACCCCAGACGCTAAACTCGCCGCGACCCTGGAGCGCGAAAGTCGTGTGCGGCTCGCCGCCAATTAACTCATAGCGCAAATTCGTAATGTCCGCGCTCGGCTTCAAGCGCGCGGCGTCTCCCGCGTAACGCGCCAAAAATTCATCTTCCGCGTTCAAAATTCTCGTCTCGCAGAGCGACAAAAACTTCTCGTAAGCGCCGTAAAACCGCGCCAAATCGTAACCGTAATACTCCAAATGTTCGGGTTCGGCGTTCGTAACGATCGCGAGGCTTGGGTTGCAACACAGAAACGAAGCGTCCGACTCGTCCGCCTCGAAAACGAGCGTTTTGCCCTCTACAAAACGGACGTTAGACCCAAAGGATTTTGCCTCCGCGCCGATTAACGCGCTGCACTCCAAGATCGCTGCTAAAATCGCGGTGGTCGTGCTTTTGCCGTGCGCGCCGGCGACTGCGAAAACTTCTTTGTCGGCGAGCAAACGCGCAAGAGCCTCGCGACGGTGCAAAACTTCAATACCCCGCGATCGCGCCGCGAGGATTTCGCAATTATCGGGCTTGATGATAGCCGAGTGAATCACAAGATTTGCGTCCGCGACCGCATCCGCGTTATGCGGAATGTTGATCGCGATCTTTTCGGCGCGCAGCTTCGCCACCAACGGCGTCTCGGCTATGTCGCTGCCGCTTACCTCGTGCCCCTCGTGCGCCGCGAGCCGCGCCAACGCCGAAATCCCGATCCCGCCGATACCTACAAAGTGGATTTTGAGTTTCATAAATTCGCTCGCAAAAAATTTCACGAATTATAGCGAACGGCTCAAAGCGCCCTTTCGGGCTGGATCGTGAGCGTTGCGATCGTTCCCTCTACGCCGTCCGCGCGGTTTTTCAAAGTGAGTTCGCCGCCTATCGCTATCGCGGCGTTGTGCGCCAAATAAAGCCCCAGCCCCACGCCCTTTTGCCTACCTTTACCCGAAAACGGCGCGAAAATATCCACGCCTTCGGGCAAGCCGCCCCCTTCGTCTATCACCTCTATCACAAAGTTGCCGCGCTCTTTGTACGCGCGGATTTCTATGGTTTTGCCGTGCGGCGTGAATTTGAGGGCGTTGCTGAACAAATTTTGTAAAATGTGCTCATAAAGCCCTTGTCGGCTGTTGACAACAAAGCTTGGCGGGTTAATTACGGCGATCAAGTTACGTTGCTCGCGCCGCGCCAAATGCTCATAATCCGCGATCTTTTCGCGCAGAAATTTCACGAGATCAAAGCTGCTTTTCGCGTCAAATTGCGTATATTCGGCTCGACCTAAATCCAGCACCGACTTGCTCATAGAGTTCATTTCATTCACGATCCGATTTGTGTCGCGCAGGATTTCTTTGTATTTCTCCACATCGCGATCTTTCATCAGCGCGACGTCGTTTTTGGCGCGGATCACGGCGAGCGGGGTTTTAAGCTCGTGGGCGAGCCCTACGAAAAGTTCGTGCTGGTAGGAAATGTGGTTTTTGACGCGCGTTATCAGCGAGTTTAAGGAATCCGCCATAGGCTTTAACTCGCGCGGCGCGACCTCGTCCGTGATTAGTTCTAGGCTTTTTTCGTTCATTGTCGCCAGCTCTCTTGAGACTCTTTCAATTGATCGCGCGAGAAAATACGAGTAAAGAAACGCGAAAATCGGCACGAGCGCGAACGAAAATAAGCTCGCCGCGATCAGCACATCGCGCACTTTTTCCACGCGCAAAATATGGTTTGTAACGAGGGCGGTGTGAATGGGCGGCATCTCAATTTTTTCGTCTCTAAATACGGCGTCATAAAGGTTCAGATAGGTTTCATCGCCGATTTTTTCCATCTCAAAGGCGTAGCTTTGAACGCGCGGGGCGGTCATTTTGGAGTGCAAAATCATATCGCGGCGCACTTCGTCTAGAATTTCGCTCTCAAGGAGCGAATAAATTAGGTATGAGAAAACGCAAGTTAGCAGCGCGAAGATCGGCAGGAGTTTGATCGCGAACTCCCAGCGCAATGAGACGCCCCAAAAGTGCCCGTGCGTAAACCCCTCTATTATACCGCGCCAGCCGCGCTTCGCTTCTTTGGTTAAATTGTCCAGAAAAGTCTTCAAGGACGCGTCTTCATACCTAAACCCGTCTATTATACCGCGCCAGCCGCGCTTCGCTTCTTTGGTTAAATTGTCCAGAAAAGTCTTCAAGGGCGCACCACCTTCAAAGGAATTTATATATTTTTAGCGGGTTTTGGCTTAACGCTTTCATTTTCGCGCCGCTACGCCTAATCTCGTAAAACGGCTCGCGATCGAGATTGCGGATCAAGAGCTCCCATACGAAACGTCTTGCATTCCTATTAGAAACCCTCAACTCCGCAATAACGAAATAACGCGCTTTGTCTTGCGTTTTTAGAAAAGTTGCAAAAATTTCTTCAAAAGACTTGACAATGGTAGGCTCAATATTGTATTATTCCATTAGCACTCGCCACCCGCGAGTGCTAATTTGTAGAAAATACGGCAAGAGTTAAAAGCGGCATACGAAATTTGCAGAGCGCGTAAACTTGCGGCGTTACCGCAAAGCGGCATAGCGGCAAATTTCTTTGGTTTCCAAAGGCGGCAACGCCTTTGCTTGCGGCGGAAACTTTGTTTTCCGCGAGAAATAATTTAGGAGGTTTCAAAATGTCCCTGCAAAGATTTGACCCATTTCTAGAGTTGCGCCGACACTTAGAGGCGCTCAGCGAACGCGGCGAAAACGCGCCGAATTTGTCTAGTTTCAGCCCTGCGGTAAATACCCGCGAAAACGGCGAGGCGTATGTGATCACCCTTGATTTACCGGGTGTGGAAAAGGACGCGATCTCGGTAGACTTGAAAGACAATACGCTCACGATCGGCGGCGAGCGCAAGTTTGAGAGCGAGGTAAAAGAGGAAGATTATTACCGCCTTGAAAGCCGCTACGGGCGTTTTGAGCGGCGCTTTAGCCTGCCCGACAACGCGGACGGCGAGGCGATTGAAGCGGCGTTCAAAAACGGCGTTTTGACGCTCACTTTGCCGAAAGTGTCGCCAAAGGGCGCAAAACAGATCAGCGTGAAATAACGCTTTCTTAACTCCTCTTTGCGATCTGCGGCAAAGCGGCTCGCTATTAGCGAGGCGATTGGCGAAAAGAACTCCCCAGAAATCATAGATTTTTGGGGACAATACGCGCGTAGGTTCGCAATGGTGATTTATAGTCCTTACGGCAAACCCGTTAGTCCGCGGCAATGCGGAGGACTACAAGGCGCGAGAGAAAGCCGCGACTCCATTAACGTTCCAGTTAACGATCTTATTAACAATCTGGGACGTTGTGATTGCAGGCGAAAAGCTCCCATAGGAACGATTTGTGTTTCGTATGGGAGACTATGAAGTTCGCAATGACGGAAAATTCCGCGACTAAGATCGCGGATTAATCCGTCGGAGATTCATTACGGGCGATCTTAAGATCGCGAGCGGCGATAGTTTTGACAAGCGGACGTTGCGCCGCGTTCCGATTAAAACTTATATGTCGCTGACAAAAAAAGTCCGCTTGAATCTACGTTAACATCTTCAATTGAGCCGTAGTCGCGTATGGCGTAACCTAATCCGGCGGCGACATTTTTGTTAAAAAAATAGTTTGCGCCGATCGCCAACTGATAAGCTAAACTGGTGTCGGAGGTACTATCGCTTTCACAGTACCCTGTTACGCAAAAGCCGCCTTTAGCTTCAAGGAACGCCAAGCCCAGCCCTAACCCAGCGTATGGCTTAAGCGACGGAACCGATGTATTAAATTGATAATACAAAGAACCGAAAAACACCATTTTCGTCTTAATTTCGATGTCAACGATACCGTAATAGCTCAACTCATACTTTTCTGGAGTCATCAAGGATGCCTCCAAAAGCAAATCGCCGCTTTTAGTTTTCATAATCTCTTTGGCGATCGCGAGCGAAATAGGCGTATTATTTTCCGACTCGCTTTCTACTTTGAATTTGCTCATATGCAGCCCCGCGCTGATTTGCCACCCCTCGGCCCCAGAGTCCTTAGCCAACAGAGCTCCATTAGCAAAAAGCGTAGCTAAAACTACTGCCAACAACTTTTTCATTTTTATCCTTTCAAAAACTTCTCGCGAGAGCAAAGCTCCCGCTTGCGACCAAAGGCTTTGCTCGGCGGTTCGCGCGTTTCACGCGCAAACATCGCCTCCGCTCTCGCAGGCTACAAAACCCAAGCAGTTGGCTTTTGTTTAACGCCCGCTCGCCTCTCAAAACCTCGCAAATTGCCGTTCAGCCCTGCTGGGCAATTTGCGCCCGTCGCGCTTAACGCAACGGGAACATAAGGCTTTACGGCGAACGCTTGCTTTCGCAAAACGCGAAATCGGGCGAACGCAGTTCGCCCCTACATAACAAAATGGTGTGGTTTTGAGGTTTATCTCATATAAGCCCCCTTATATGAGATTGGGTTGAAGAAAGAAAAACTTGCGGATATAAAAAACGAAACCGCGACGACGCGCCGCTGTTTGATGTTGAAGAAAGAAAAACTTGCGGGTATAAAGAGCGGCTAGCGCGTGCGCCTGCGTCGTGTCGTGTCGTGTCGTGTCGTGTCGTGTCGTGTCGTGTCGTGTCGTGTCGTGTCGTGTCGTGTCGTGTCGTGTCGTGTCGCGCTAAACATACTTAAAACCTAAAGTTAAATTAAAAATTTATTATATCAAAAATTTCCTTGAAATAACCGCCGATCTCCTCTCCGCGCTTATTCGAAAAACAAACGCGCTTCGCATTATTAAATTTGCTTTATCACGCTTTAATCAGAATATAAACTATATGAAAACAGCCGCTAACGACTGTATTCAAAAAACAGACGGCGCGATCGGCGGCGCCCAACGCAAATATCTCCAATGCTAATAACGCGAAAATTTTTAATTAGGACGCGGCGCGGTATTAAAAGAGTAGTTTGGAATGAGGAATTTTCGTTATCGCGGCAAAACCGTAATCTAGACAATTTGATCGCGATCTAAAATTAAAAGTCAATTTGGCGGAGTTATAAATAAACCCTCGTTTCTATCGTTCAGTAAGCTAAAATCTCGCGTTTATGAGATCGTAAATCAAGAACTCCCCAAAAATTCCCATAGGAACGTAACGTTCCTATGGAAAAGCCAAAAGCTAGCAATTATTACAGCCCTTGCTGATAAAAATGCCCCTGCGTCGCCTTGCAAACCGTACACGCGCCGGGCGCCTTTTTCCCGTAGTGAATATGTCCGCAAATGTCGCAAACCCACGCCTCTTCATCTTCCGAAGCGAAAAAGCCCTGTTCGCGCAACTTCGCCTCCAAAGCTTTATAACGTTTCTCGTGCTCAACCTCTACTTTGCCGATCGCGGTAAAGAGCCGCGCGATGTCGTCATAGCCCTCTTCTTTCGCGATCTGAGCAAACTCAGGATACATTGAGGTATGCTCGTAATTTTCGCCCGCCGCCGCCGCCAAAAGATTCTCCGCCGTCTTGCCCCACTCCGCGCCCTTCGTGAGTTTCGCGTGCGCCGCGAACTCTAACTTCGCGTGGTTATGCTCGTTATAAGCAAACTCGTCAAAGAAGTCCGCGATCTGGCGCAAACCCTCGTCGCGCGCGATCCCCGCGAAAAAGTTATACTTATTCCGCGCCTGCGATTCGCCCGCGAACGCTTTCATCAAGTTAGTCGGCGTAACTTTTTCATTCACCGCTTTCATCGGCGCGCCGCAACAGATCGGGCTATTCCCCGAACCCACATTTTGGACTTCTACCTCCAAACCGCACTTCTCGCACTTATAACTTTGAAACTTTTTCATATATGCCTCCTTTGTTGGCAACGCATTATAAGTTTTATTTGGTTAAACTTTGCGCAAAATACGCTTTATAAAGGAGCGGTTATGGAAGAGCGGGTCTGGACATTTTTTGGTTCCTTCGCGCACCTTATCGGTATGGACGAACTCTCGCACAACTTCGTCTATTTAATGTTGTCGCACACGATCTTGATCGCGGCGATCGTGGCGGCGGCGGCGTTTGTCGTTACGCGCAACTTGCGGACGATCCCAAGCGGCTTGCAAAACGCGGTAGAGTGGTTTGTCGATGGCGCGCATAAACTCGGCGCGGATATTATGGGCGAGGAGCGGGCGCGAAAGTATGTGCCGCTGATCGGCACGTTGGGGCTTTTTATCTTCACCTCGAATATGATCGGCATAATTCCCGGCTTTGAATCGCCCACGGCGAATATCAACATCACGCTAGTAATGGCCTTGATCGTATTCTTTTACTACAACTTTGAGGGTATCAGATCGGTCGGCGCGGGGCATTATTTCGCGCACTTCGCGGGTCCAGTGAAATGGCTCTCGCCGTTAATGTTTCCTGTGGAAATTATCTCGCACCTTTCGCGCGTTGTGTCGCTGAGTTTCCGACTTTTTGGAAATGTCAAGGGCGACGATATGTTCCTCTTGGTGATGCTCTTGTTGGTGCCGTTTGCTTTGCCTTTGATGCCGTTTTTTATGCTCTTTTTCTTTGGGCTTTTGCAAACGTTTATCTTTATGATCCTCACTTATGTATATTTGGGCGGCGCCGTAATGATTGAGGAAGAGGGGCACTAAACTGCGCGCGGGCTTTGACTTTGTGATCGGCGCGGTTACGGGCGTGGCGTGGGTTGCGGCTGCGGGCGGCGCGTATCTGGGCTTTGTGGCGATGCACCAGCAAGGCATCGCCGCCGCGATTAGCGCCGCTATGCTAGGCTTAGTACCCGGCTTTTTAGCCGCAATCTTTTTGGAGGCGGCGCGGCGCGTATTTGAAACCGCTGACGAGAGCCGCCGCCAACGCGAACTCCTAGAAAAAATCCTTGAAAAGCTATCTGATAACCAATCCTAAATACTATCCCCGTTTTGCGATCGCGCATTACGCCGCGCGATCATATACGGCGCGTTTTCCCAATTTTATTTGCTTGCGCGATAAGGGTTTTCTTGGTTACGAACGCGAGGCTATGCGGTTTTTACGCGGTTTACGGCGCGTAAGATCGCATCTTGTTTTGCACGATCGCTTTGACGTCGCCCTGCGGCTAAGATCGCGCGGTTTCAAATTTTTCGCTTTGCATTTAAGCGGCGCGAAATTTCGCCTGATTTCACGATCGGCGCGGCTTGGAATTACTACGATCGTAAGTTGCCGCAACGAAAATGAAATGCGATCCGCGATCAAAAAAGGCGCGAAGTTCGTAACGATCTCGCCTATTTTCGCTACGGACAAAAGCGGCGATACGCGCGATCTTTTAGGCGTTGAATTTCTCGCGAATTTACCTATAGAAATTTTGAAGAAAACCATCGCTTTGGGCGGGATCGCGACAGATCGCGAGATCGGGGCGATCAAAAAAACCGCGAAAGCGCAAGCGAAACCAGAAGCTTTCGCCTTCGCCTCAATCCGCTACTTCACGCCGCGCCGCTCTCTATAGCTTCTTCTTTAATGTGGTAAAACAAATTCGGGTGCTCGCGGCGGATTCGCTCCACAAGCGATTCAATATCAACTTCTAAAATTTTCGTATCTGAGTTTTCGGCGAGGCGCAGGTCAAGTTCGCCGATCGCCACCGCCCAAACATCGTTGAAATCCACAGGAAAGTTGCGCCAAATCGCCTTTTCAAGTTTAAGTGAGAAATTCTCGCCCGAAACCGTATGAATAGAGTGTATGAATTGCATAAAGGCGTCAATGCTGGTGAGCGCGTGAATTTTGCCGGTTTCATCTACGATGAACCAGGGTTTGCGCGTGTCCCACTCGCCGCTCAAAAGCTCCAAAGTTTTTCTCTTGGGATTATCAGTCGCGCCCAGCCGCACGACCGTGCGCCCGCCCTGCGCGATGTCGAGCGATTTCGCCGCCTCGTCGATCTTTTGCTGGAGCGACTTATTCAGCGGTTGCGGCGCCAAATCCTTTTCAGCCATTTATTCTCCTTTGTGAAAATAATACTAAAAAACCCATACGCGTAAATTTAACAAATTTTTTCTAACGGCGCGTTCTAGGCGATCGCGAAGAGCGCTTCGTAGTCTAGGTATTTGTGCGGAAATTCGGCGATCAGGCGCTTGGTTTCGGCAAAGTTTAGCCGTTTTTCGCCGCCGCCGACGCCGCTCTCTCTGATATATTTGAAGAGCTCTTTGGTATCGGCAAATTCGGCGCGGTAGGAGCGCGTTTGAAATTTGGCTTTGGGAAAGTTTTGGGCGATCGCGGATCGCAGAAACTCCGCGCTCGGCATTTGTTTCGGCGATTTTGAAAGTTCGCGCAAAACGGCGAGCGTGCGATCGGTTAGGATCGCGAGGGCGATTTTGTCCGTGAGTTTCGCGATCGCGGCGAGCAAATTCGCGAGATCGCCAGCCCATTGGAGCGAGCACGATGAAATCACGAGATCAAAAGGCGCGTAATTGCGAAGCGCGGCGATCGCGTCTGGATCGTTAAAGTCCGCGCGGATTTTCCTAATTTTTTCGCCGCTTGGGTGGAGTTGGAGCAAAGATTTAGAAAAATCAAGCGCGAAAAATTCTTTAACCTCTCGCGCCGACGCGTCTGGATCTGTAGGATTCAAATCCGCGATCGCGCTATAAACCGCGCCGTCTCCCGAGCCTAAATCCAATACTTTTAACTTTTCCCAAAAGCAAAACTCCCGCTTCGGCAATTTGCCGTTAAGCTCCGCGCGGCAAGTTTCGGCGGCGGCAAGATTTATAGAATTTAATTCCGCGATCAACTCGGAGGCGATCCGCCTTTGAATAAAATTGCGCGCTTTGTAACCCGCCGCAAAACGCTCAAATCTGTTTGCCACTATTAGCCTTTATGCTTCTTTGGATAAAATCCGCGCCGCATTTTAACTTAACAAAAGGGAGCTTCTCATAATGACAAGCGTTCTACTAATATCGCAATTTATTTTGTGCGTCTTATTGACGCTAATCGTGTTGGCGCAAAAGTCGTCGAGTATAGGGCTTGGCGCTTACAGCGGCAGCAACGAATCCCTCTTCGGAGCGCGCGGCCCCAGCGCGTTTTTGGCGAAAGCGACCGCCTTTATCGGGCTTCTTTTGGTGGCAAACTCCATTAGCCTCACATATTTGTATTACAAAGATCGGGACGCTTCTGTGATTGATTCCGCGATTATCCCCGCGCCGTCTCTGCCCGCGGCGACTTTACCCGTTGAGTCGCAGACGCAAGTTCCGTCCGCGCCCAAAGCGCCAGCGGTTCCCGCCGCGCCAACGGAGCGATAAATGCTGCAGTCTATTTTTGACGACGCCAAAGCCCATATGCAAAAGTGTCTAGATTCTTTGGCGCACGATTTCACCACGATCCGCACGGGCAAAGTCTCGCCGAAAATTTTGGAGGCGATCAAAATTGATTATTACGGCTCGCCAACGCCGATTAACACGTTAGGCAATGTTACGACTCCCGACGCGAACACGATCGTGGTTACGCCTTGGGAGAAAAACCTCGTCAAGGATATTGAAAAGGCGATCGCGGCGGCGAATATCGGCGTAAATCCGGGGAATAACGGCGCGGGGGTGATTTTGGCGTTCCCGCCAATGACCTCCGAGCAACGCAAAGAAGCCGCGAAACACGCGAAAGCGATGAGCGAAAAGGCGAAAGTTGCCGCCAGAAATGTGCGCCAAGACGCGAACAATAAGGTTAAAAAGCTCGAAAAAGACAAGACGATCACGGAAGACGAGAGCAAAAAAGCGCACGATACGATCCAGAAAATCACAGACGACGCGATCGCGGCGATAGACAAAAAACTTGCCGAAAAAGAAGGGGATATTTTGAAAATATAACTTCGCGGAAATGGCAAAGTCTCTCTGATCGCCAACTTTTCGCGGGAGCTTAAACTTTAAGTCTTTTGAAACTCCCAAAATCGGTTTTTGATAAAATCTAGGATCAGGTTTTGGCGTTGACGCCAAACTGAAAATGAGCAAAAAGAGAGGGTTGTTTTATGTTAAAGAAAAGCATTATTGCGCTGTTTGTTTTAGCGGCGCTTGGAACGGCTGTCGCGCCGCAAGCAGAGGCGCAGGATATAAAGAGGCTCGAAGCGTTAGAGAAAGAACTAGAACAGCTTGAGGCTAAGGTTGACAAAGGACAACAATTAACGCCGAAAGAAGCGCGGCGGATGCAAGAAATCCGTGATGAAGTTATGAAAGAAATGGCGGAGAGTCCCTACGGCGACTTGATACGACAACATCAACCTCCGCAGGGTAATATTGGCGCAAACGACGGAAACAGGCAGTTACAGCAAATCCAACAAATGCAACAAAAGGCGTTGCAACAGCAGCAACAAATACAACAGCAACCGCGCCAACAGCAAACCCAGCAAGGCGCAAACGCCGGCTGGCCTCCCGCCTTAGCATTTCAAAGCAGGTTCAAGATTCCGCCGCTCGCACAGCCTGCGGGTACAACCGCGCGGTACGACTCATATCAAGACAACGAAGTTGTACAAAGCCTAGAAATATACCTAACAGGCGGCAATACGGCACTACAAAACCTTAAACAGCAAGTTGAAAAAGTCATCGGCAAACAAATGAGCGCGGAAGGGGGCGAATATTTTGGTTTTATAGACGACCCAAACTACAAGGCTGGCGGTCATATTGACCATAATATCAGGTTTTGGCTTCGTATAGAAAACAATAACGTTGTGTTGACTATCCATCCAGTTGCGGGCTGATACCAAACTGAAAATGAGCAAAGCGGTTTTAGCAATTTTAAAATGACAGAAAGAAATAAAATAAAATCGCGATGAAAAACGAAGAAAAAGAAAGTTTGAAAATAAACACAGAGGCGACGAAGGTACAACCTTCGCCGAACGGGGAAATAGAGGTTGTAAAAGTTAAATGATTATGGATATGTATGACAAAATACTAAATAAAGAAGATGTTGAGAGTATTATTGACTTAATGAAGGAAGACAAAAAATTAATAACCCTTCTATATTCTTATGAAGCAACATTTTCAAAAATACTAAACTATTTATTAGACAATAAAAGTAAAAGTACCGATTTTGAATATTTATTTAACATATTCATTGACACCCTTGTTGGAAAACTCATTAACAAACCCAGTGATTTGCTAAGTTGCATACAAAAAGTGAAAAATAAAAATAAACAAATATTATTTTTGAAAATTGTAACACATCATAGGTTAGTTAATGATGATTTTTTGATTGCACTTGGAAAAAATAAATTTGTATTTGAACATTTACCTTATGACTTGGCTTGGATAGAAATTCCAGTAATAAAGTATGGCTCAAAAGCCATTCTTTCTGCAACAGAAGAACTATCCATCACCCAAATTTGTCCTCTTATAGATTGTATTAATGATAATTCTTTACTGGAATATCTGATAGGATGGGCATTTGAAGAAGATAAATTAAACAAAGAGGGTATTAATTATCTGATACATAACTTTGAAAAAAAATATAACTTAATAAAAGATATAAAGCAGAAGCAAAAGAAAGATTGAAAATAAAGACAGACTCGACGAGCGTAAAACTTTCGTCGAACGGGGGAGATATGAAGCGAATATGCAATCCTAACTTGCCCATTGTGAAAGAGGGTTGGAGGGGAAATATCGTCATTGACGGAAAATTCCAAAATGGCGCGATTCCTCGCAACTTTCCTTTCGCCGATGTATTTAAGTGGCAGTTCAGTCGTAATCCGCAACGAAAAGAAAAGCGCGACGACGCGTTTGAGCTGCAAATTCAAAATTTTAATCCTTCCGCTATGCAGAATAACAGCATTGTTTGGTTGGGACACGCTTCTTTTTTGATGAAGATTAACGGAGCGCGTTTGATTATTGACCCTTGTTTTTTTAAGACGCTTATACCAATCAAACGTAATTTGCCTTGCTCGCCCGATAGTCTAAAATCAATCAATTATCTTTTAGTCTCTCACGACCACCGCGATCATTTTGACAAAAAATCTGTCAAAATTTTGGTAGAGAACAATCCCGAAATAGAAGCGCTTATTCCTTTGGGCGGAAGTCGGCTTTTTAGCGAAAAGGCTTTGCGCAACGTTAAAATTCAAGAAGCGGGTTGGTATCAGGAATACAAATTAGGATATGACATTCGAATTATTTTTCTCCCCGCTAAACATTGGGGACGACGAGCTTTGAGAGACGCAAATAAAACGCTTTGGGGCAGTTTTCTCATAATCGCGGGCGACACCAAGATATTTTTTGCGGGCGACACCGCTTATGATGAATTATTGTTTAAAGAAATACAAAATTTATTTGGCGATATTGATGTTTGTTTGCTTCCCATTGGCGCGTATTCGCCGCAATGGTTTATGTCGGAGTCGCACACAAACCCGGAAGAAGCCGCGCAGATATTTTTGGATTTGGGCGGAAAAGTTTTAATTCCAATGCACTACGGAACGTATGATTTATCTGACGAACCGCCAAGCGAGCCAATAAAACGACTTCGCAAATACGCCGTCGAAAAAGAAATAACGCATAAAGTAAAAGAATTGGCAATGGGAGAGGAATTTTTAATAACAAACAAAGAAAAAGAAAGTTTGAAAATAAACACAGAGGCAACTGCGAGACAACCGCAGACGAACGGGGGATTATCAAAAGAGCAAGTTCTTGAACACCTAAAATCTAACGAGGTTTCAACAGTAACAAATGCTTTGCTGTACGCCACATTAAATTTTAATGATTGGATATGGATACAAGACGAATGTCTGAAATTGGCAAATCATCAAAATGTTGATATTAAAGGTTTAGCCGTTACTTGTTTAGGGCATTTAGCCAGAATTCATTCTTCAATAAATAAAGCAAAAGTTCTTCCTGTTCTATTCGACAAATTAAACGATAAGGATATTTCAGGCAGAGCGCAAGACGCCCTAGATGATATTAAAATGTTCGCTACATAATAATATCTCGTTAGTCTTAGTTAGTCTCCAAGTTAAACTTTTTTAAGTCAGACGTTTTTCTTTAGCCATTCTTTTTCTTCTTCCCAAAGCAAATCATATTTCTTTGTTTGTAGATATTCAAACATTTGCTTTACTTCCGCGTTTTCGGGATATTTCTGTAAAAATTCCATTCCGACAATTATTTCCGTTTTTCTCTCTTTGGCGGCAATAACTATTCTTTGTCTTTGCCGCGCGACAAGCTCTTTTATTCGCTTTATTATATTTGGAATAACTGTTTCATTGCCAAATTTCAGAACGCCCTCAAGCGCCGTTGCTTTAATTTTGCCTTTGTCTAGTTGTTCTAAACACAACGGCAAACAACTTTCATCAGATATTGAAATTATCGCGCTCAAAGCCGAACTGGAAACATCTAATTTTTTGCGCGCAACCAATTTTGTTAAACAAGGAACGCTCTTTTTTGTCCCTACATTTTGCAAAGCCCAATTTGCGTACATTAAATCATATTCGTCGCTTTTAGGATTTTCCAAGATAGCGATCAAAACATCTTCAACCGATTCATTTTCGGTGTTTTCCAACGCTAATATCGCGCTGTGCATTACGTTTCTATTTTTGTTATTTACCGCTCTTATAATTGGTTGAATATCTATATCTTTAGGTTTTTGTAAATAACGAATCCTCTCCAAGAGGGAACAGAGAACGCTTTCGTCTGTTTCATTATCTATTCTAGCGATCAGATATTTTATCGCCGTTATGTTGTTCGTGTTTTTAGCGACTTGCCCAAGGATAAAATACGCCTTATCTCTTTTTTCTTTGTCTTTTTCGGTATCGATAAATTCAATAAGCTCTGAAACAAAACTCTCGTCGGTAAGTTTCTCGGCTTCTCTTAACGCTTTCCAATGGATAGTTTTTGAGCTGTCAAAAGGGCGCATATCCCTATCGCTATCGTCCAACATTCTCGCTAATAAGTTATTCAGGTATTCATTCATACTATTCGCTCCTTTTGTTTTTTTCAAATTTTCTTTTTCTTTGTTTTAGTTGCGGGTTTATTTTATGATTATACTTAGGTACAACCTAAGTCTAACTGGGATTTGCGCGGAAAATATTTTCCAATGCTTCTTTTATATCATTATATTGCTTTGTGTTAACAGGAGAAAATTTTATAATGTATTTATTTGCAAAATCCATATCAAATTTTACTTCTTTATCTATATCAAATTCAATCTCACCATTTTGCAAAACATAGTTTATTCTTTCAGGATTAACATATACTGCATTACCCTGATCGTTGTTTTCAATGTAGATTTGCTCATCTTCTTCATCAAGATTACGGCAAAGAGTAAAATATTCATTTTTATACTTAAATAAAATTGAATACAAACCATCATTATCTAAATCAATTTCCACATTTGTTGCGTTAATAATTTTTGTCTTATTGTTAACTTTGTAATGCCGCATACTAAAGCCTGCCGTCCGATTGGTCTTTGGCAAATACATTTTTCACATCAAAGACCACGCCTTTTTCGGTTAATAGCGATCGCGGGTTTAAGGACTTAAACTCGTTGTGCGCCACCGCCGCGACCACCGCCTCGAATTTGCCCGCGGGCAGATCGCGCGCGATCTCTAGGTCCGCGCCGTATTCGTGCCGCGCCTCGCTTGGATCAGCCCACGGATCGTAAATCATAACTTTCGCGCCGAACTCCTCCAACTCCCGCGCGATGTCAATCGCCCGCGAATTACGAATATCGGGGCAATTCTCCTTAAATGTAATGCCCAACATCAACACCCGCGCCTCGTAAGCGCACACGCCGCGCCTGTTCATTAGCTTCATCGTTTGCGCCGCGACATAAGCGCCCATAGAGTCGTTAATGCGCCGCCCCGACAAGATCACCTGCGGGTGATAGCCCAGCGATTCGGCTTTGTAAGTCAAATAATATGGATCAACGCCAATGCAGTGCCCGCCGACCAAACCCGGACGAAATGGCAAAAAATTCCACTTCGTCCCCGCCGCCTCCAAAACCTCGCTCGTGTCAATGCCCATGCGCGCGAAAATCAGCGCGAGTTCGTTCACAAAGGCGATATTTATGTCGCGCTGCGAGTTTTCAATCACCTTAGCCGCCTCCGCGACCTTGATGCCGCTAGCCTTAAAAGTCCCCGCCGCGATCACTGATCGGTAAATTTCATCGACTTTTTCGGCAATTTTTGGGGTGCTGCCGCTCGTAACTTTCTTAATTTTTGTAACCGTGTGCTCTTTGTCGCCCGGATTTATGCGCTCTGGCGAGTAGCCGCAGTAAAAATCCGCGTTAAATTTCAAACCGCTGAACTTTTCCAAAACTGGTACGCACTCCTCTTCGGTACAGCCCGGATAAACGGTTGATTCATAGACTACAATGTCGCCCTTTTTCAAAACTTTGCCGATCGTCTCGCTTGCTCTAATGAGCGGCGTCAGATCGGGGTTTTTGTGCGAATCAATCGGCGTGGGAACGGTAACGATATAAAAATTCGCCGATCGCAGATCCTCCAAATCGCTTGTGAATTTCAACATTTTCGCCGACTTAATTTGATCGGCGGTTAATTCCAAAGTGCGATCGTTTCCCTCGCGCAACTCCGCGATCCGCCGCGCGTTAATGTCAAAACCTATCGTCTCATACTTTTCGCCGAACGCCGCCGCCAGCGGCAGACCCACATAACCCAAACCCACGATTGCGATGCGCACAACAAGCCTTAAATTTTTTAGCGAATTATACTTATTTTGCTACACTAGCGAAATTTTGCGTTTTGGAGGCAACGATGCACGAGGCAACGCTTACGAACGAGTGGATAGGTTTTGTCTGTCTGGCGATCTTTGTGGCGGGATATTACTTTATCGCCGCGGAGGAAAAATATCATATCAACAAGTCTAAACCCGCCCTGTTTATAGGGACATTTATGTTCATTCTCATCGGGCTTTACACATTGAGCGTAGGCGGCGATACAGAGGGGCTACACAACGAGGTCAAGCACATCGTTGAGGAGATCGCCGAGATTTTCTTCTTTCTTTTCGTAGCGATGACCTACATTGAGACTTTGATCAACCGCTCCGTCTTTGACACCCTTAAATATGTGCTTGTCAGCAAGGGCTACGGCTACCGCAAACTCTTCTGGCTTACGGGTTTGCTCGCGTTTTTCATCAGCCCTGTGGCGGATAACTTAACTACCGCGTTGATTCTTTCTACGGTTTTGCTGACGATTGATCGCACTCGCAAAGAGTTTCTGGTGCCGGGCGCGATTAACATTGTCGTAGCGGCGAACGCGGGCGGCGCGTGGAGTCCGTTTGGCGACATTACGACTCTTATGGCGTGGCAGGCGGGCAAAGCGCCCTTTATTGACTTTTTCTTTGTCTTCCCGAGCTCAATCAGCGGTTGGTTTTTGACGGCGTTTTTATTGAGTCGCTTTGTGCCGGATGAGAAACCTGCGTTTGATCCTACTACGGAGCCTGCGGTGCATATGAAACGGGGCGCTAGAATCGTGATCGGTTTGGGTATTTTTACGATCTTTTCGGCGGTTATGTGCGAAAACTTGTTTAATATCCCGCCTGTGTGGGGAATGATGTTCGGCTTGTCGCTTTTGATGATGTTCTCGTATTATCAAAAGCGCGCGACGCCGCACGAATCGTTTAATGTCTATGAAAGCGTGCGCCATATTGAGGCGGATACCTTGCTGTTTTTCTTCGGTATTTTGGCGGCGGTCGGGGCGTTGCATTATGTGGGCTATCTGGGAATGGTCGCGCACGCGTATGAGATTATCGGTCCGACTGCGGCGAATATCTGCGTGGGGCTCATCTCCGCTGTGGTAGATAATGTCCCCGTGATGAGCGCGATCTTGAAAGCCAATCCGAATATGGGCGTGGATCAGTGGCTATTTATCGCGCTGACGGCGGGGATTGGCGGATCGCTGATTAGCTTTGGCAGCGCGGCGGGGGTGGGCGTGATGGGCAAATTGCGCGGCACCTATACCTTTATGGCGCATATGCGGCTGGCTTGGACGGTGCTTGTGGGCTATATTCTCTCGGTGATAATTTGGTATATTCAATTTGAGATTCTTGGCTGGTATATTTTGACGGGTGGAAACCATTGATTTTTAAGGGCGTGATCGCTTTTTAGTTTATACCGCTTTGGGGGCTTCGCTTCACGGCGTCGGGATAGGCGTTTTAGCCTATCCCGTTTCGCGCCGCTCGCTTGACTTTCTTGTCTAAACACAAAAATCGTCTCTCGCTATAAGTTTCTCCCAATACTCCGCGATCGCGATCGAAAGATTGCGGTTAAAGCGAAAATCTCATTTTTGAGGGTTAGTCTGTGTTAATTCCGCGATCAAAACTTTTGTTTTTTGCGCGAAACCGCCTGATTTTTCTATTAACAATAAATTATTCGCTTTGTTTTTGATCGTAGCGATTTTTGCGGCGGCAATGTCAATTTCATTGCGATCAAAAATATCAATTACAAACGCCATTAAACCTTGTTGATCGGGCAAATTTAGCGTCATTCGCGCGTAAGTCGGAGAATGATCGATATCTATATCAATTTCCTTTCGTTTAATTTGCGGCTTATTGTATTTCATTGTGCGGCTCATATCTAAGCCGTCAATCGCAAGTTTTTCTATAAACTCAATTGACTCGTCGAGGGGTTTTCTAAAAAACATTCTGAATAACTTCGCGCCGTCAAAAATCCTGAATATGTCCATTGAGCCTAAATCAAATCTGGAAAGTTTGCCCAAAAACCAGCCTAAATTAAACGGCTTTTTGGCAATAATATCTACTCTTAAAATTGGCTCGGTTTGTGCTTTAATTTTGATTATTTTCGTATCTTCGCACATTTTGGCGATCTCAATAATTTCATTCGCTTTATATTTTAAGAAAAATAATGTGGAATCAATTGTGAAAATTTTGCTTTGCAAACGATCGTTTAGCAACGCGAAATCCTGATCTGATTTTAATTGTTTTTCTTTTTTGGATCGCGAGGCGGCTTCGCTAATTAGATCGCTATTTTCCAACGCTTCGATCGCCCTAATATATAAATCTTTTAATGTGATCTCCCAAAAATGCGTATAAACATTGGGCGCAACCGCGCTCATATCGCAGATCGTAAGTAAATAAAGCATTGATATTAAACGTTTTGAGCCAAGTTTCATCGCGAATGAAAAAACTACGCGATCGCTGTGAATATCCTCTTTGCGGGCGATATTACTAATTAAGGTGTGATATTTTATTAAAGTAAAACCGCTTTCAATTTCTTCGTCTTTTAACTGCAAAAATTTTGCGAATTTTCTAAATCTTTTCGCGCCGATTTCAGAGTGATCGCGCGAACTTCCTTTGCCGCAGTCGTGCAAGATCGCGACTAATCGTAAAAGTCTTTGATCGCTTTCGCTTAAAGCGCGAAATAGCTCTAATTTTTCGCCGTTTAATAAATTAAGATTTTTTAATGTTAAAATAGAGTGTTCATCGGCGGGTCGCGTATGATATCCGTCAAATTGCGCAAGGAAAATTATACC
Source organism: Helicobacteraceae bacterium (assembly GCA_031286325.1). Taxonomy (GTDB): domain Bacteria; phylum Campylobacterota; class Campylobacteria; order Campylobacterales; family SZUA-545; genus JAIRNH01. The sequence goes on along the minus strand of JAITUT010000035.1, from coordinate 29,508 downwards.
CTTTAACGGCGGTAATAAAATATCAAGTTTCCCCGCGCGATCAAAGCACTCTAAAATAATATGCGAATCCTCTCGCGCGAAAATCGCTAAAATTATATCTTTTAGGATTGATCTTTGTCTTTGATTTTCGCTTTTATTTAACCTCATCACATCTTTAATATCGTAAAGAAAAGGCTTAGGTTTTTGCGCCAAAACTTTCGCGATCGCGGTAAAATTTTCAGTAGCAAAATCATCTTCAAATTTCTCCAAAATTTTCGCAATATAATAATCTGAAAACCTATCGATAACTCTCAAGCTATGCAAAATTTTTTGCAGCAAGAATCTCTCCGCTCTTTTAGTTTTATAATCGGTAAATCCCAACATTAAAGCGACATCTCTTTGGCGATCAAAAACTAATTTGTCAAAGTGTTTGTTTGTGAGTAAATGCAACGCGATTCGCGCGCGATATAAAAGATCGCAAGCGATATGAAATTCGCGATAAGAATTTTCGTCAAAAACATTGCCGATCAAATCTTTTTCGTGCGAAATTCCGTAAATCGCGCGCGCGATCCAAAAAAGCGTATTCGCGTCGCGCAAACCGCCCGCGGATTCTTTCAAGTTCGGCTCCATCGCGATCGGATTTTTCGCCTTGCGTTCGCGCGACTCGGCGGCTTTAAGCGCGGCAAAACCCCTCGCGTTCGCAAGCCGCAAACGTTCCAAAACGCCCTCCGCGTCAATCCACAAAAGCCGCGAACCGCCGATAAACCGCGCCTCTAAAAGCGCGGTTTTGATCGTGATGTCGCTTGAAGCCATATCGGAGAGCTCGCTAATTTCAGCCGCGCGATGTCCCAACGCGAAGCCGCTGTCCCACGCGAGGCGCAACACGCGCTCAATGATTGGGCGCAGATTGTAGCCTTCAACTTGCTTAAAAACTATCATTAAATCTATATCGGATCGCGGCGCGCACTGCTCGCGAGCAAAGCTCCCCAGCGCGGCGAACGCGATCGGAATTACGCTGTTTGGCGGCGTGAAATCGCCGAACGAATCGCGCAAAACATAGCGGTAGAAAGCGGCGATAAAATCCTCGATCGCCCGCGCGTGCGCGATCAAAAACGCGCGCGCTGGCGAAACTCCCGCGCGGTGCGGCGTAAAACTCTCCGGCAAACCCTGAAAATACGCCGCGAGCTCGGCTTTGAAGAGCTTCGCGGCGGCAAGATCGCCTAAGCGCTCGGTGATCGCCGCCTCTAAAAGTTCTGTAAATTCCTTTCGCATATAATACTTTATCAATTTTTACAAAAAGGCGCGAAATGTTCCGCAAAAATAACATTCAAACGATCGATTTCGGCGCGTTATACCGCGATCAAAAACAGCGATCAAATTCTTCCGTAAAAACAGCGAAAGATTGGGATAAAAAAGCGGTGAATATGGCTAATAACTTCGGCGGGATTTACCCAAATTCGCTGATAAACTCAATTGATTTTATAGACGCTAAAACTATGCTTGATTTAGGTTCGGGAGCGGGCACAATCGCAATCGCTATAAGCGATAAATTTGAAAAAATTTACGCGGTTGATTTTTCGCAAGTAACGCTTGATAATTTAATGCGAAATTGCGAAGCAAAAAACGTAAAGAACATCACGCCGATCAAAGCCGATATTGAGGGCGATTTTGCGAACGTTCCGTATGCGGATATAGCAATCGCGTCCAGATCGCTTGAAGTAAGCGATATTGAAAAAACGCTCGTCAACATAAACAAGCGCGCGAAAATGCGCGTATATTTAACATACAAAGTCGGCGGATCGTTCCTGCACGCGCCTATCTTGCAGGCGATCGGCAGAGTCGTTACGCCGAAACCCGATTACATTTACATATTAAACATTCTCTACAATATGGGAATTTACGCCGAATTAAAATTCATTCAAAGCGAAGGCAAAGGTTTTCATTATCAGAACGAAACCGATTACATAAAAAACGTTGAGCAAAACATAGGGGAATTGAGCGAAATTGAAAAAGAGAAGTTAGCGCGCTATTTTGACAAAGTTAAAGACGACAAAGAAGAGCGCGATCCTCCGCTAACTTGGGCTTTAATTTCGTATAATACGCAAACTAAGGAGCGAAAATGGACGCGAACGATGCGCTGAAACTTTACGATCTGGAACTTTTTGAGCTAGGCGAAAGAGCGAGCGAGATTCGCCGAAAGCTGCACGGAGACAAAGTCTTTTACAACCGCAACCGCCAAATAAATCCCACGAATATCTGCTCGGATTACTGCAAATTTTGCGGCTTTTCGGCGCACAGAAAAAATCCAAATCCGTATGTGATGGGCGTTGAAGAGATTGCGCGGACCGCAAAAGAGGCGGCGGATCGCGGCGCGAAGGAGATTCACATCGTCAGCGCGCACAACAAAGACGTAGGCTTAGAGTGGTATTTTGAAGTTTTCAGCAACGTTAAAGCCGCTTTGCCAGATATTCATTTGAAGGCGATGACGGCGGCGGAGGTTGAGTTTCTCGCACGGACTTATGGAAAAAGTTTTGAATATATCCTCGATCGTATGATAGAAAGCGGCGTGGATAGTATGCCTGGCGGCGGCGCGGAAATTTTTGACGAGACTCTGCGCAAGAGGCTCTGCGACGGCAAAGTCAAAAGCGCGGATTGGCTGAAGATCCACAAATTGTGGCACGAGCGCGGCAGAAAGAGCAACGCCACGATGCTCTTTGGGCACATTGAATCGCGCGCGCACCGCATAGATCACCTCTTGCGCCTGCGCGATCTACAAGAAATTACGGGCGGTTTTAACGCGTTTGTCCCGCTGCTTTTCCAAACGAAAAACAACTATATTGAGATTGACCGCCCGCTGGACGCCGAAGAGGTTTTGAAGACGATCGCGATTAGCCGCATTGTGCTTGCGAACATTCCGCATATTAAAGCTTATTGGGTCGGCTTGACGCTGAAACTCGCGCTCGTGGCGCAGGAGTTCGGCGCGGACGATATGGACGGCACGATCGAGAAAGAATCTATTAACAGCGCGGCGGGGGCGGCGAGCGCGGGCGGCGTCGCTCAGAAACTTATGACCGATCTTATCGCCGGCGCCGGGTTTTTGCCCATAGAGCGCGATAGCGTGTATAACGAGATCGCGGCGTGAGGGCAAAATTATAGACGCCAAACGTCAAAAAATCCCAACGAAATTCTCGCGCTAAAACAAAAGCCGATCTGTTAAAACAGCTTTTATATATTTTGTCTCTCGCGCTCTTTAGCGCGCTTAGCTTAAATAATTTTGAAGCGCGATCTATAAAGATCGTTTGCGGCAGGTTTTTTCGGTCGTAATATTCGGCGTTTTCGCTATAATTTTTGCGGAACGTTGATCAAATAATGAGCCTGCGATACCGCTGAATTTCGTGATCGCGCATCTCGCGGCGCTGATAGAATTTGGCGTTTTGCTCACGATAGTTTATGTGAGCCGCGTCCGCGCTTTTAGTAAAAACGCGCGCGCAACAACCAACAAGGAGTTTAATATGGAATCCCAAGAGAACAAAATAGATGACGGAGAGTTGCTCGCGCTTTTAATGGGCGAGATCGCGTGCGTTACCACGAACGAAATTCCAAACAGACGCGCGAAAGAGACATTAGGGATCGTGCGCGGCTTTTCCGCCCCAATCGGCAGCGGCAACGAGTTTAAGAACGCAGATCGCGAGGCTCTTTTTGATATGCTCAGAAACGCCAAAGAGATCGGCGCGAACGGCGTCGTTGGAACAAAAATTTCGTCGATTTCCTACGAGTTAATCGGCTCCAAATGGCACATCTCGCAGATCGTCTATTACGGCACGGCGGTCAAGGTATGAGCGCGGAAAAACCCGCGCCGAACGCCGAATTAGAGCGTCTCGCGAACGCCGTTAAAGAGTGCCGCAAAAGTAAATCTATCGACTCTTGCTCGGCGTGCGAAAAAGTTTTGGAGTGCGAAGATCCGCGCAAAGCCTACCGCCGCGCGGTTTATAAATCTATGAACGGCGGCAACTCTGGCGCTTTTGACTTCTAACCGCTTCAAAATGTTTCTAAACCGCCCGTTTTAACCGATATATACTCGCTAGACTTTTTCCGCGAGGGCTAAAATGGATACAAAAGAGCTTTCTCTCGAAGAGATTCCATACGATGTCCCAAACCGCCTCACCACGAGCGAGGCGATCTGGTATTACAACAATTTAGCCGATCGCAGGGGCGAAGTCTATTTCAAGCACTTCGTACACCTAACGCAAATGGGCGAGTGGCTTGAAGTCTATAATTCGGCGAAAGAGGACACGCCGTCGCGATTTTTGGCGTTTGAGAAAATCTCCAATTTATCACTTGAACCCGCGCAATGGGTGCAACTCCACGAAATTTCAAACGCTGACGCTACGCTGACAAATCTCTGCAAAAAACGTCTTGAAGAATATGCGGGCAACGACTTTGACCGCTGGCGCGAAGTTTTGGACATCTCTCCTGACGGCTCAACGATTCGCGCCGCAGCCGTTACCAAAATGCGCGAGCGGGCGAAAAATTACGGGCAATGGCGCGACATTTATGATCGCTCGGAGCTAACCTCAAAACAGCAAATTGAAGCGCTCTCAAATATGCTTTTGTTGTTCCGCGGCGAACTAACTCCGCGCACTACGGACGCCAAACGAGACGCTGACAACACTAATAAAGCCGTGAAGCGATCACCCGCGGAGTGGCGCGAGATCGCGCTTGAATGCGACATCTACGATCCCGAACGCGACGCGGCGGCGATCAACATCTACATTTCGGCGGATTTGAATTACCCCGCGATCGACGAAGAGCCGCAGGAGATAGAGAGCAAAACAAAGGCGGCGTGAAAAGTTAACGTTTTTGCGGATCGCGGTGATCGCAGGATCGCAAGATCGCGATCTCGCGGTGATCGTTAGGATAGCGGCGATCGCGGCGGCTTCATCGATTTCAACACGCGGCGCGGAGCTTTCGGACAATTTGATATTTTTCACGCCGCTTGCGATAATTCCGCGGATCGCCGCGAACAGATCGCTTCGAAAAAAATTTTTGGATCGGCGCGATATTAAATTTACCTTATCTCTGAGTTTTTAGTGATTTTTAGGCAGGTTTTCAACTGTAAAGGGCAAAAGTTTTTGAAAACTCGCTCATTTCTTATTGACTATTAAGTTTAGTTCGGGCATAATTCGCCCTCGTTTTGCGACCCGTTAGCTCAGTCGGTAGAGCATCTCACTTTTAATGAGAGGGCCGTTGGTTCGAGTCCAACACGGGTCATATTGGGTCCCCATCGTCTAGCGGCCAAGGACCCCGTCTTTTCGAGGCGGCGACAGAGGTTCAAATCCTCTTGGGGACGCGCCTTTTAAAGACTTCGCTAAAATTTCGTTGCGGACGCTTAGCTCAGTTGGTAGAGCGCCACCCTTACAAGGTGGATGTCATTGGTTCGAGTCCAGTAGCGTCCATTCTTCTTTGTTCTTGTGTTTTTGCCGCATTCTTCTTGCGGTCCGGTAGCTCAGTTGGTTAGAGCGCCGCCCTGTCACGGCGGAGGTCGCGGGTTCGAGCCCCGTCCGGACCGCCACGAATAAATAGCGTGGCTATGCGGTTTATTTGCTTTTGTTCTTTTGTTTTTCCTCTCTTAAAATTTTGCTGGGGGACAAAATAGGGGACAAAACAGGCGAAAAATTACAGGTCGTTAATAGAGATTAACGCCTCTGTTAATACGGGTTTCGCCCTCCGTTAAGCCACATTACACGTTAAATAAGAGAAACCTATTATAGAAATTATGCGCCTCGCCCCTTTCGCGAAATCACATCATTTATAACGTTCCTGAAGAGTGGGTTAAACTAATCCGCAATGAGGGAATGAAACTCTCAACCTACGCAAAGATCGCGATCCGCGAAAAACTACGGCGGGACGGTACTCTTGCGTAGTTCGGATTTGCGATATAAGCCGTAAAACAAATAAAGAGGTGTACAATAATGAGAGTTAGCCAGTTTGAGTATTTATATGAAAGCGCGATGAGCCTTTATATGTATATATGCAAGAAGCCAGAGGCTAAAAAGGATAAAGCAAGATTGCTTTATATCCTCAATGAAATGATTAACAACGATAATGAATTCGAACCCGTTGCCAAAGAGATAAAGGATATGCGCGAAAAGTATATGCCCTTTCTTAAACAGTGGGCAAAAGCTAAAGAGGCTGAGCAAGCGTCGCTCCTTGAGGCGGCTTAATGCCTCGCGGTTAGGCGCGTCCGCCCAAACACAACGTCGCGTCCCTGCCGACAACACCGCTCCAATAAACTCTCGTTCTCTTCCGCGATCGTGAAAATCGCGCGAAATTTAGCGGCTTTCAGCGGCAAAAATCGTCTTAAAAGCCGCTCATTTAATCGCCTTTTTGTTATGCTCCCGCATAAAACCGCGAAGGATTGATATGCAAAGCTGGGCATTTGTGAGCGACTTTGACGGCACGATCACGGACGACGACTTCTTCGTTTATACATCGAACGAGTTTTTTGACGAGGCGGCGCTTGCACCGTGGCGCGACTATTTGGCGGGCAAAATCACACACTTTAAAGCGCTCAAAAGTATGTATGGCTCCATTCGCGCCAGCCACGACGAATTTCACGCGCTCATCAACAAAATGCGCGTGGATAACGAGGCAAAAGAGACCTTCAAAATCTGCCAAGATCGCGACATTCCGATCTACATCGTCAGCGCGGGTTGCGACTATTACATCAATTATTTGATCGGCGATCTGATCGCGGAGTATTACATCAGGCTTCTTACAAACAGATCGCGCTACTACGAAGATCAAGGGCTTGTAATGTTTGAGCCTGACAAAACAGACGAATTTTATGACGAAAAAACGGGCGTTTCAAAGGTAAAATTGATAGAAAAGTTAAAAAAAGAGGGCTACAAAGTGATCTTCGCCGGAGACGGACCGCCTGATGTGGAGGCGGCGAAATTGGCTGATGTCGTATTCGCGCGCAAAATTTTGAAAGATGAGTGCGAAAAGCAAAAGATCGCGTATCGCGAGCTACCTGACTTTAGCGCGATCAAGGATTATATTCTAGCGCAGGGGCGGTGAAGTTTTAATTTTAATTTCTCGAGGGGGCAAAACTCCTTTTGCGGCAAAAGACGTTGTCTTTGAAAACATTAAAATTTGCCTATGCGCTAAATTCCGCAGTAACGCGCGCCGCGCCCTACCGCTTCGCGCGCGATCACGAACGCAACGGGATTTATATCTTTCGTTTGAATTTCGGGGTTTTTAATAACGCAATAAGCCTATAATTTGCAATAAAGCGGCTACAAGGAGCGCATTATGCTAATTCCAATCGTAAAACAGATCGCGATCCCGTATCTCCTCAAAATCGGCGCGGGCAAAATAGGCCGCGTGGGCAAATATCTCGCCGACAAAGAGATGAAAAAAATCGCGATCATAATGGGCAAATCCTCGCTAAAACTCATTGAGCCAAAGTTTAGCGCCTCGCTCACGGAAAACGGCGTGGAGGTTTTGAGTCAGACTTTTACCGAGAGTATAGAGTTAAGCGACATCGCTCACGCCGCCTTCGCGCTGCCCTACGACACAGATGCGATCGTAGGTATCGGCGGCGGCAAAGCGTTGGACGCGGCGAAATACACCGCGTTTTTGCTGCAAAAACCATATATTTGCGCCCCCACAATCCTCTCAAACGACGGCTTTTGCTCGCCAACCTCGTCGCTTCTCGTCCAAAAAAAGCGCAAAAGTATCAAATCTAAAATGCCCTTTGGGATCGTCATTGACCTTGACATCATCGGCGCCTCGCCCGCAAATTACATCTATTCGGGCGTGGGCGATATGGTCTCCAAAATCACGGCGCTCTACGATTGGAAAGAGGCGTTCAATCGCGGGCATGAGCACGTAAATGACTTCGCCTCAATGATCTCGTACAACTCGCTGGATTTGCTCTTTTTGAAGCACAGCTACGACATTTACGCTATGGAATTTCAGCGATCGCTCGCCACCTCGCTAACTATGAGCGGCATTGCGATGGAGGTCGCGGGCAGCTCGCGCCCCGCAAGCGGATCGGAGCATTTAATTTCGCACGCTTTGGATCAAATCAGCGCGGAGCCGAAGCTGCACGGCTTTCAAGTCGCGATCGCGGCGTATTTGTGCGCTGCTTTGCAGGGCAATCCAAACCGCGATCTGCTAGATGAAATCCTTGACAAGACGGGCTTTTGGGAGTTAGCGGCGAAAGACCCGATCAACAAAACGGAATTTATCGAGGCGTTAAAGATCGCGCCGAATATCAAAGCTGGGTTTTACACGATTTTGAGCGAGCCTGATTCGTTTGATCGCGCAATTGATCTGATCGAAAACAACGGCATTTTGCGAAGAATGATCAAGTGAAGTTCGCGTTAAATTAGCGGCAAAAGACATTTTTGCGAAATCGGCAAAGTTTCTAGTAAGCGACCGTTTTAACGCCGCTGCGCGCGCTTTGAGAGTTTGCTATAATCCAAAATTTCCACTCGCAAACGGCGGTTTTCAGCCGTCGCGGGAAATCAAAACAAAGGCTTTGTAATGAAAAAATATGTTGCGGCGGCGGTTTTGATCGCGGCGGCGGCGCAAACGATGAGCGCCGATGTGTTGGGCTTCGGCGCGGGCGTAGGCTCGTTTATGGGCAAAATCAGCGGCGAGGCGCAGTATGAGGGCGATCGCTTCAAGGCGAAAGACGCTGGGCTTGATAAGTCAAACAACATCTACGCTTGGGCGTATTTGGAGCATTTCGTGCCGATTTTGCCGAATTTGCGCGTAGATTTGAACAAGTTTAGCGAAAAGGGCGACGCCCAAATCCCGCTCAAATTCGGCGGACAAGACTTTGCCGCGAACGCCGCGACCGATCTCAAAGCGGATACTCTGGCGATCACGGCTTACTACAATTTGCCAATCCCGCTTGTGGATTTGCGGCTTGGGCTTTCGGCTCTCAACTTAGACGCTAAACTCAAAGTCGCGGGGGCGGGGGCGGAAAAGAGCGCGAGCGGCAGCGGCGTTTTGCCGACGCTCTATTTGGGCGCGCGCTTTGACATTCCCGCCGCGCCAATTGGCTTGGAAGCGGACGCGAAATATGTGAGTTATGACGGCTCGCGCGCGGCGGATTACCGCGTGAAAGCTGATTTGACGCTGGAATTTTTGTTGAAGTTTGCCGTGGAGGTAGGCTATCGCCAGCAGGAAATTGTCGTTAAAGACAAAATGAGCGGCTTTGACGGCGAACTTGATATTAAGATCGCGGGGGCGTTTGCTGGGGTTTCCGCCAGATTTTGACTTCGCGCGGAATACGGCGATAATAACTTGATTGCGATCGTCTGGTATGAGACGATTGACGATTGTTTAACGGGCGATGAACGCGCGTTCTCATATTTCAAAACTTATTTACCCGCGCTCGGCGAGTTAGTTTCGCGTTATCACGACGAAGCCGTGATCGCGCCGTTTGATCGCGAGAGTTACGCTCGCTTTTGGGCGGCGATCACGAGAATAATTACGCCGATCGCTCAATTTGGGCGGCACAAAAAAAAGAGAATTTATATGAGCGCAAAAGGAAACCAAAATGTGCGCAAGCCCAGCCAAAAAAAGCGAGAGCGGCAAATCCACATCGTTACAAGTATTGAAGAATACGAGGTAATCGCGGACGGCGCAAAGAAAGCTGGCTTGTCAATCGCCTCTTTTATCCGCGCCGCCGCGATCAAAGCCGCTCGCGGCGAGCAATAGCGCGGCGAATAATAAAAACTATAGCGCGCGGCATTTCGCCGCGCCATCTAGACTGGAAAATGATATTTGATTTCTAATTTTCGCGACATTTCAAAAGGCGTTTGACAGATTTATAGCGTGATTTCCGTATTAAGTTTTTGCCGTATAGAATGAATTATCTCGCTTATATCATTATCTATACAAATAGATTGATTTTTAATTTCGTTTGGCGCAAACGTTTCGCCCAAATTAACGCAAGCGTAAACTGCTTTTGGATTTTGCGCCGTCATAAGCCAAAACGGAAACTTGATAATAACTGGCGTGTTGTTGCCAACGCCTAGTTCCAAATATAAAACCTTTGAATCGGCGCGTTCTCCAATAAATTTGTTGTATCGCCTTTGCGCTAAACGCCAACCGTCATTTTCAACAAACGAATTATCGCAGCGCAGGTTCATTGAGATAGGCTTTCCGCATTTAGGACAGTATGGAATTAACGCTTTGGGAACAGATAAAGCGGTTTGTTCCCTCGCCATTTTCATAACCGTCTCTTCATTGTCGTATGTTTGATTATGACAGGGAACGGAACATTGAAATAATCCATAATCGCCTTGTGTATAAAATAATCGTTCTTTATCAAATCCCGCCTTTTGAAATTGGTGGTCTACGTTTGTTGTGATTACGAAATAGTCCTTGTCTTTTATAAGATTAAACAAATCATAATAAACCGCCCCGACCGGCGCGGCGTAACGGTTAAGAACGATATGGCGGCTCATATACGCCCAATATTCCTGCGGGGAGTTATAAGGATAAAATGTAGCCGAAAACATATCTTTAAAATGATATTTGGTGATAAAATCGGCAAAATTCTTTTGAAAACGCTCCCCAGAATACGCAATCCCGCCCGATGTTGACAACCCGCTTCCCGCGCCGATCACAATCTTTTCCGCATCGTCAATCGCTTGTTTTAATTTATGAATTTTTTCCGAGTAGCCGTTTATAAATTTCATAATCAAAATCCTTGAATACGTTAAAAACGATTTTTATTCCGCTCTGCTTTTCGCCGATAAATCGGGTAACGGCATCAATCGCTATTTCCGCCGCTTTTTCGTTCGGAAAATGAAACTCCCCCGTTGATATACAGCAAAACGCTATGGAATTTACGCCGTTTTCCTCCGCTAATTCCAAACAGGAACGATAACACGAAGACAATATTTTACAATCCGTTTCCGTTAATTCGCCGAGTACGATCGCTCCGACCGTATGCAGAATATAATCGCAAGGCAGATTGTACGCTTTTGTTATTTTCGCCCGTCCTGTCGGCTCTGAATATCCTTGCTTTTTCATAATCTCCGCGCATTCTAACCGTAACTGAACCCCCGCGAATGTATGAATAACGTTATCAATGCAAGCGTGGCAAGGCGCAAAACAACCGAGCATACCGCTATTGGCGGCATTGACAATCGCGCCGATCTTAAGGGTTGTAATATCGCCTTGCCAAAGATAAATATTGTCTTTAATCGGGCGCAATTCGTCTATCGCGGTTACGCCCTTTTCCTTTATAAGCGACTGTAATAGTTCGTCTTGTATTTTCAGAAATTCGCGGCTTATCGGCTTAGGTTTCCGCACATTGACAAGGGAACGGAAAAGCCGCCATTTGTCCTCAAAGCTATACGGGATCTCTGCGGACGATAATTCTTTTATCAGCGTTTCAAGCCGTTCGTTTTTATTCATAGCAACCTCTTGCGCTATCGCTTATTTGGAATTTGAAAAAGTAAAAGCGGAAACGTCCGAGACTTCAAGATAAAGCAATTCAAAGGCGGGGTTGTCGGGCGTTTTATAAATTTCTTTAATTCCCGAATTTTCGTCCAACGCTCTTTTCTTTCCCTCTTTATCGTCAACAAAAACCGCCGTTCCGCATACGCTTACCGATTCCATTGTCCGCACATTCAAAGCGGTAAAAGATACGTTGGGATTTGCTTTCATTTGCTTGTATACGGGCTTGTGATTGCCTGTGCAAAAATACAGCCTGTTATCCTCTGTCCACAAGACTTGAAATGTTCTTGTTCTTGCTTTTCCGCTATCTACCGTTCCCATAACGCCGTTTTTGTTTTGCGTGAAAAAATTGCCGTATTCAAACATAACATTACCCCCGCGACGTTTGCCCCGCCAATAAAACATTGGCGGAGCGATTTAACGCTTTTTTACTGCGCGACAACCGAAAACCGAGATTTTATATGCTCGCCTTTTTCAGCTTCGTCAACTAACGCTATCGCGTAATCGGCATAGCTTATTTGCGGAACTCCCTGACTGTCAACCATAAGCTCCTCGCCGCCTGATTTATATTTTCCCGTGCGCCCGCCGTCCGCTCTGAAATCCGCGGCGGGGCTTAAAAACGTCCAGCGAACGTCATTCCTTCCGCGCAAATCTTGGAGCGCTTGCCCTTGCGCTTTTGCCAACGGTTTGAACATATCGGGAAATTCGGGCGTGTCGATAAGCATTACCGTGCGTTCGGGATTAACGTAAAGACTGCCCGCGCCGCCGACTATTATAAGCCTGTTTTCTTTACCGCTTAAAATGTCGCAAAGGTGTTTTGTCGCGCTGATATGAAGCGGTATCGTTTCGGCACTCCACGCGCCGAAAGCGTCAACTATGACCTCGTACTCCTTTACATCGTCGTAAGTCAGCTTGAATAAATCCTTAACTAAAACCTTGTCGGCTTTCAATCCCGCCGCCTTGTTTTCGTCGCGGACGATTGCGGTTACATTGTGCCCTCTGTTAACCGCCTCTTTGACTATCAGACTACCCGCTTTCCCGTTTGCTCCGATTACCGCGATTTTCATCTTGGAAACCTCCAAATATTATTAGGGCTTGACAATTTCTTCCCTTGTTGGTATAATAACATACAAAGGCTCAAATGTAAAGTAGGCACTTAAAAGTGCGGTAGTTACTTTTGAGAAACTAATGGATTTTACGGGGGGAAACCTTATGTTAAAAAGATATGAATTGCCGCCTTGCCCTGTTGAAACAGCTTTAACTCTTATGGGAGATAGGTGGAAAGTTTTAATTGTTCGCGATTTGCTGACAGGCACAAAACGGTTCGGGGAACTTAAAAAATCCCTTGACGGGATTTCTCAAAAAGTCCTTACGCAACATTTGCGCATTATGGAGGAAAACGGGCTTGTCCGCCGTGAAATTTTTGCCGAAGTGCCGCCGAGAGTGGAATACTCTTTGACGGAACTCGGAAAAAGTTTGAAGTTGATACACGACGCTATGTGGCAATGGGGCGAGGAATACAAACAAAGCGTTAAAGAAAAAACATAATCTCAAAATCAAAACCGCCCTACGATGTCGCGAATTTAATCCGCAATGGCGAAATTCGTTAATTTTTCACGCGCTCCAAAATCATTTCGGGCGGCAGATCGCGCAGACATTTTAAGTGCTTTAACGGACACCTTTTCTTAAAGCACGGCGAACACGGCAAATTCAGCGAAACAATCTCTTTTTTGTCGGTCAATGGCGGCGTGTAATCGGACGTGGACGATCCGTAGATCGCAATCACATTTATCCCAACCGCCGCCGCGATATGCAAAAGCCCGCTGTCGTTTGAGATCGCGAACTTCGCCAGCGCGATCAAATCAATCGCGTCCGTTAGCGATGTTTTGCCGCACAAATTCACGGATTTTGGCGAATCCAGCAAGAGCTCCTCGCCCAAAGAGCGATCGCGCTCCGATCCGAATACCCAAATTTGGCAACCATTTTCAATAAGTTTGTTTGCGATCACGGCGAATTTGCCGATCGAATAACGTTTCGCCTCGCCGTATTCCGCGCCCACAAAGAGCGCGGCTATCGGCTTATCAACATTCAGCCCAAGCCGCGCCAAAAGACTTTTCTGATTCTCCAAATCCACGCGCAATTTCGGATATTCAATCGCGATCTCGCGATCGCCCTGATCGCAGAGCGACATATATTTATCAATCATTCTGGGACGTTTAATAGCGATTTTTTTAATATCGTTTATCAAACCGAAACGTATCTCGCCCAAATGCCCCGCGCGGATAGGGATTTTCGCGAAAAACGGGATCAGCGCGGATTTGAATGTGATCGTCATTACGATCGCTAGATCGTAATTTTCCGCGCGCAGAAGTTTGCCGAGCGCGTATCGCTTTTTCAGCCCAAATTCGCCGTGCGCGATCTTCATCTCAATTAAATTACGAACTTCGTCCATACGAGACGCGACCGAAAGCGCCCACCGCTGCGAAACGACATCGATTATTGTATCCGCGCCGTAAAGTTTTTTAAGCGCTTTGAACAAAACTTGCGCCATTACCATATCGCCGACCCAATTCGGCGCGATCGCGAGAATTTTCATTAAAGTTTGCGCTCGCCTTGAGGTATCTCAGGCGGCGTCTCTTTCAAGGCGGCGTTTTCAAGGGTTTTGAGGCGGTCTGTGAGCGCGTCTAGCTCCTTTTTGAGCCCCGCGACCACATCGGCGTTGGAGTTGCGCAGGTAATTCGCATCCACGACTAATTCGCGCACGAAATCTAACTCCTCTTTAATTTTCGCGAGTTGCCGCGCGATCTCCTCAACTTGCGCGGTGTAAAGTTTGCGTTGCCGTTCGCTCTCTCTCTGCACCTGCTCAAAGAGCTCCGTCTTCGCCGCCTCAAACGAGGCGTTTATATCGCGCATAATTTCAGCGCGAATTTCCTCTTTGAGGCTGTCGGAGATATAAAAGTTCGCAAATTCGCGACGCCCGATCATATCGGGATCGGCGGCGGACGCGAGAGTTGCGAAGATAAGCGGCAAGAGGCAAACGGCAGTTATTTTCATAATGCGCAATAAGCAATTTTTATTCCGCGTATTCCGATAACTTCTCGCAGGAGCTTAAAGCTCCCGCTTTGACCAAAGGTTTCGCCTCTAAAAATCTTGTAGATCGCTTTTGAGCTTCGCCCTCGCGATCTTTGCCCGCCGCAAGCAGCGGGGTTTATAGGTTCATTAGGTTTCATTCGGGTTTCGCAAATCTAAAACGCCGCGCGGAAGCTTTTCTTTATCATAGGGCGCGCATAGGGCGCGAAAAAAGCCTCTGGCGCGAGGCGATTTTGCGTTCGGGCAAGGCGGAACAAAAGCCGCAAGGGATAAGACATTAAATTTCTTCCCTTGCGGCAAAGCGCGATCCGATAAAGCATAAACGCAAAAGCGCTAGATCTCAATCAAATTTTGCCCGCGCTGCCTAGAACTTTCATTCGCTCTAAAAGCATTTTAACAACCGCGGCGCGAGCCGGTTTGAAATAATTTCGCGGATCAATTTCGCTTGGTTTTTCTTTCACCACGCGGCGTACCTCCGCCATAAAAGCGATGCGCAGATCGGTGTCGGTATTCACCTTGTTAATGCCGCCCGCGATCGCTTGAGTCAGGAAGTTCGCGGGCACGCCTTTGGAGCCTTTTAAGTCGCCCCCCGTGCCCTCAAAGCTCGCGCGAACCTCGTCGGGAATAGAACTCGCGCCGTGTAAAACGAGCGGAATCCCCACGCGCTTTTTCACAACTTTTAAGAGATCAAACTCCAACTTCGGCTCGCCCTTAAACTTAAACGCGCCGTGGCTTGTTCCGATCGCGGGCGCTAGATAATCCACGCCGCTCTCTTTCACAAACTTTTCGGCTTCGTCAGGATCGACCAAACTCGCGTTTTTGCCCTCTACGATAATGTTGTCCTCAATGCCCGAAAGCCTGCCAAGCTCCGCTTCGACGCCAACATCTACGGCATGCGCGGCGCGGACGACTTCTTTCGTGATCGCGAGGTTTTCCTCAAAACTGTGGTGCGAGGCGTCTATCATCACGCTCGTAAAACCGCATTTGATCGCATAGAGGCACGATTCAAAGCTCGTGCCGTGATCAAGATTCAGCGCGACCGGAATATGCGGATATTTCTCCGACAGAGTCTTCACGATCGCGTGCAACATTTCGCCGCCCGCATATTTCATCGCGCCCTCGCTAGACTGGACAATGATCGGCGAACTTGCCTCGTTTGCCGCCTCAAAGATCGCCTGCGCCATCTCCATATTGTTGATGTTAAACGCGCCTACCGCGTAGCCGCCCTCGTTTGCCTTTTGCAAAAGTTTTGCGCCGCTTATGAGCATAAATGCCTCCTTTTGATTTCTCGCGCCGACTAAAAGTCGACCCGCAACCAAAGACTTTAAGTCTTTGGAAACTCCTGAAATTTGCCGTAACGCTCCCTGCGCGGTAACGGACGCTTTGCGTCCTAACCGATCCGCGCGGCAAATCTCGCCTGATCGCAACGCGATCCGTAGTTTAGACTTAAAGTCTAACACAACTTCTCGCCCGCGCGCTTTGGTTATCTAGCGATTATGCCAAAAAACAATTTGCGATCCGCGTCTATCCGCGCCCGTAACGTTCAGCGGATTTGAAGTTGTAGCATTGTTCGGCGTTTACGCGCGCCGTTCGGCGTCCAAGCTTTGCTCTAGCGGTAGCGGAATGCGATTTTATTTTTATTCTTATACTTAATCTGTTACATTTATGCCATTACAATAATGTGAATGTTCCAAATACGCGCTTGAAAACCGTTGAATAAAACTTCCCATTTTTTGATATTCTTTTTTAGGTATAAAAAATCTAATTCAATAGCCCAATCATATACGCTTTTATTTACAGGCATACGAGTTAAACTACCGGAAAGAGAATGTTTGAATATCCATAATTCCGCCTTTTCTTTTTCCGTAAAAACCGCTGTACAAGAAGTTGCGTTTTCTCCTTGAAATATCCATATCCATTTGTCTTCAAACTCATTCATACAAATCACGTTTTATAAATTTTCCGCATAACGTCTCAAAGGCAAAAAATGTTGTGATAAAAAGGGTTGATTCGCCCCTGCGTTTATTTGTAAACTTTCTTTTTCTTCGTTTTTCATTGCGGTTTTATTTCTCTATTTAATATAATCAATTCTTTATTCTTTAGCCCTCGCTCCGTCATAGGATAAAAGACTACGGCGTAGGCGTTTTCCGTTGTTTTGTTGATATTCGAAACGCACAAGTGTTCGTTGTTCATTTTTAAAATTTCGTTTGTAAACAAGTTTTTATAACCTTTTACTTCTTTGCCGTAAAAAAGTTCTAAAAGTTGGTCATTCTTGATCGTAAACCAACCGTTGCCCAAATCTCCGTTAAATTGTGTAACATAAGTGCCCTCCGCGATTTTCGCGGGTTTCCAAGTGTTATAAAAACCGCATTTAATATCCGCCAATTCTTTACTTTTGCTTTTGCCGTCGGTTGAAATAATTTCAAGTGAAATTTTCCCTTTTACTCCACATAAAATATATGATTCTTTTTCAAATGACAGGCTTAATATTTCAGAAAAATATTTTGTCCCCGGTTGAATTTTTCTTTCACGAATGACATTCCCTTTTTCGTCAATTTGTCGGTGCAACCAACTTTTGCCGTCAATTGCCAATAAATGAATTTCGTTGTCGGCTATAAAAACTTTGTTGTTTCTTGGCAATGGAACTTTGACATTGTGTTTTTTCTTGATTGCGCCGTCTTTAAATTCAATGGCAAGAAGTTTATCTGGTTTTGTCTCCGACCAAATATCACCATCGTAAAGTATGGAAAACTGTTTTGCCGTTCCCATAAATTTTCCTAAAAAAGGTCTGTTTCTTTTAGGTAATTCCGTATTTTCACGGTTAAAAACAGGTATGCTTATTTCCAAATCATTATCGGGATCGTAGGGCTGAACGGAAACAAAGGCTTCATTTTCGGGACTTAAAAACAGCGTTGGTAAAATTCCGTCGTCTTCCGCGAAACTTTCGTGATTTCCATCGTTGTCAAATACGGTATAAACCAGTTTGTATGTTTCGTTTTCGGCATATACATAATTCGCCAATAACGTTTTTCCTTTGTAATTTATAGAGCCGTGTTGCGAAACGCCAAAGTCCGCAAGCAAAGTAGTTGCTGTTCCAAAATCCGTTTTTGCAACGGTTGATTTGAATGGGTTTGCTTTTTCTAAATTTTTCATTTTTGCTTTTTTCGCGCCTTTTCTTTCGCCCAAGCGGGAATCTTCCTCCCGCTTGAAGTTTAAGTTATTCGTAGGCGATCTGTTTGAGAAACTCTAACTTTTCCAACACGCGACCCGCGCCTTTGGCAACGGCGAGCAACGGCTCTTCGGCGATATAAACAGGCAAGTGCGTCTCTTCGCTCAAAAACTTGTCGAGCCCTTTGAGCAACGCGCCGCCGCCCGCGAGGACGATGCCGTTTTCCACAATGTCGCCCGCCAAATCGGGCGGGGTTTCTTCAAGCACGATCTTAACCGCCTCCAAAATGTCTTTCACGGGCGGGCGCAGAGCCTCTCTGGCGTCGTCTGTGTTAAATTCAATGGTTTCAAGCAAACCTGTGTTTTGGCTGCGACCTTTGATCGCCATTTTCATCGCTTCGCGCGGCGCGACGGCGTTGCCAATTGTCATTTTAATATCTTCCGCGATCCTCTCGCCAATCAAAAGGTTGTGCTTTTTCTTGATGTAATCTACGATCGCGCTGTCCATTTTGTCGCCGGCTACGCGGATAGATTTGCTTATTACCAAACCGCCGAGACTCGTAACGCCGATCTCGGTCGTGCCGCCGCCAATATCAACCACAAGCGATCCGCGCGGTTCTTCCACAGGCAAACCCGCGCCAATCGCCGCCGCCATCGGCTCTTCAATCAAATAAACCTCTCTGGCTCCCGCGCTTATTACGGATTCTCTGATCGCCTTACGCTCTACCTGCGTAACGCCATAGGGTACGCCCACGACCACGCGCGGACGGACAAAAGTTTTGCGGCGATGCACTTTCTCAATAAAGTAGCGGATCATTCGCTCCGTCATCTCAAAGTCCGCGATCACGCCGTCTCGCATCGGGCGCACCGCGATAATGTTGCCGGGGGTTTTGCCGAGCATATCTTTCGCCTCGCGCCCCACCGCCAAAATGTGGTTGCGACCCAAAGAGTCTCTCTGCACCGCCACCACGCTAGGCTCGTTAATGAGAATACCGTGATCGCCCGCCTCTTTCGCGCCGCGCACGATCACAACGGTATTCGCCGTTCCCAAATCAATCGCTATATCGCTGGAAAATAGCCCGATGACCTTGTCCATAAACATAATCTATCCTTTTACGCGCTTAGTTTTTCGCGTTCGGCTTTCGCCGCCGCCATTTTAATATAAAGCGGTTTCTCGCCTTTATTCACACTCTCTTCGCCGATTACAATTTCCAAATCCTGCAAATCCGGCAACTCATACATTAGATCGCGCGCCACTTTCTCAATGATCGTGCGAAGCCCGCGCGCGCCTGTTTTGCGCTTGATCGCCTGTTGCGCGATCGCCTTGATCGCATCGTCTGTGAAAGTGAGTTTCACGCCGTCAATCGCGAATAACTTTTGATACTGCTTGATCAGCGCGTTTTTCGGGGTGGTCAGAATTTGCATTAGATCGCCGACCTCTAATTCGCGCAGAGTTGAGATCACGTGCAAACGCCCGATGAGTTCGGGAATCAAACCGTAGTGGATCAAATCCTCGCTTTCAAGCTGGTGAATTAACTCTCGCGTCTCTTTCGCGCCGCGCTGAGTCTGCGTGAAGCCTAACGAATTTTTGCCGATCCTGCGCGCTACGATATCTTCTAGCCCGTCAAACGCGCCGCCGCAGATAAACAAAATGTTCGTCGTGTCCATCGCGACAAAATCCGAATGCGGGTGTTTGCGCCCGCCGCGCTGCGTAACATTAACCGAGCTACCCTCAATGATTTTAAGCAGCGTCTGCTGGACGCCCTCGCCGCTCACATCGCGCGTGATCGAGCGATTTTCGCCGAGTCGCGCGATCTTGTCTATTTCGTCAATAAAAACGATCCCGCGCTCGGCTTTTTTCATATCGCCGCCCGCGTTTTGCAGAAGTTTTGTGAGGATATTTTCCACATCTTCGCCGACATAACCTGCTTCGGTGAGGCTCGTAGCGTCGGCGAGCGCGATCGGCACATTTAGGTAGCGCGCCAAAGTCTGCGCCATTAAAGTCTTGCCGCTGCCGGTGGGACCGATCAAAAGGACATTTGATTTCGCGATCTCGCTCTCGTCTTCAATTTCGTGTTGGCGAAAGACGCGCTTGTAGTGGTTATAAACCGCGATCGCGAAAGTCTTTTTAGCCTCCTCCTGCCCGATCACATACGAGTCTAGAATTTCTTTCAAACCCTTCGGGCTGAAGTTCATTCCCTCTTGCGCTTGCTCGCGCTTTTGCTGCCAGCCCATCATAATTTTGTGCGCCGCCGAAACGCAATTCGCGCAGATTCTCACCGCGCCTTTTTGCGCGGATAAGACCTGATTTTCCGGCAATTCCGCGCCGCAAAAACTGCAAATTTTCATATTTATTTTTTGTTCCAAAGAAACCTCTCGCGCGCTTTTATAAAATCAAAGACGGTATTCTACCTTTTTATTTATTCGCTCTCTTCGGCGCGCATTTGCGGCACGCCTCGTTTGCTATCAATGATAAATTGGCAAAGCTCTTTTGCTTCCGCGCTTAAAGAATCGCCGCGCTCGGCGAGAATACTTTCCGCGGCGGTTTTCGCGGCGTGATTTTTGCGGAAAATTTCCTTAAAGACGCTTTTAACGCCGTCGATCGCGGCGTGGTCAAAGTGTCGCCTTAAACCTGTTAAATTCAGCCCGCGAATAGTCGCGCGGTTGCCCTCCACGAGCGAAAATGGCGGCACATCTTGGCTCACCGCGCTCGCCCCCGCGATCATAGAATTGCGCCCGATCCGCACAAATTGATGCACCGCGCTCTGCCCGCCGATCACGGCGAAATCGCCGATCTCAATATGCCCCGCGAGCGGCACGAAGTTCGCTATGATCACGCGATTGCCGATCTGGCAGTCGTGCGCGATGTGCGTATGCCCCATAAATAGGCAATCGCCGGCGATTCGCGTGTTGCCGCCGCCTTGCGCCGTGCCTAAATTCACTTGGCAAAACTCGCGGAAAACATTGCGATCACCGATAATCAGTTCTGTGTCCTCGCCGTTATACTTCAAATCTTGCGGCGCGGTACCAAGCGACGAGAGCGGAAAAATTTTGTTGCCCTCGCCGATCGTAGTTCGCCCCTCAATATGCGCGCTATGCCCTACGATCGTCCCTTTGCCGATCCTGACTTTCGCGCCGATAAACGCGTATGCCCCGATCTCGACATCGTCCGCGATCTCCGCGCCCTTTTCAATAATTGCCGTTTCGTGAATTTTGCTCACTCTTTATCTACCACCATTGCTTTTAACTCCGCCTCGCAGGCGACTTAGTTATCCACGAACGCTTTCGCGTCCAAGACCCAGATCGCGCCTTTGCGTTTAATTACGCTCACTTTGTAATCTATGCGATCGCCGGGGCGGATAGGCTTGCGAAACTTCGCGCCGTCAATGGACATAAAATAGACGACCTTATTTTTCGCCGCTTCCTCGTTCATTTCGCCGGTGTAGAACGCCAAAACCGCTCCCGCCTGCGCCATTCCCTCAATGATCATCACGCCAGGATAGATCGGGTGCCCTGGAAAGTGCCCTTGGAAAACCGGCTCCGAAACGGAGACATTTTTGTAAGCCTCCACGCACTCGCCGACTCGTACATCGGTTACGCGATCTACGAGCAAAAACGGCACGCGGTGCGGTAGAATCTTCTGAATTTGTACGATGTCTAAAACCATATCGCGCCCTTTTGTTTGGATTGACGGATTTTAATATAAAAAGAATTATCGCGGGAATTATTACGGCTTTGCGCTATGCCAAATGTCGGTTTTAGAATTGACGCGGAGGTAAAAAATAAAATTTTAAGGTTATTGAGAAAATCTGTTTCTGGTCATTTAGGCTAATCTCAAATCTCGTATTTCAGCGATCACCTACGATCGCCTCTTTTGCCGCAACGACAAACTTCGGCGGGTTTCTTGATAATCTCATAATATAAAACGAGAATTTTTAACAAGCCTATTGCCGCTCCGCCTCAAAGCCCGCGTCTTCAATCACCGACTTGATCTGCGCGATATTTGTCATTTTGGGGTCAAATTCGACGCGGACAATTTTAGTCGCGGGGTCTGCTGCCCCCTGCACGCCGATCTCCTTTAACGCGCCCTCTATCGCCTTTTTGCAATTGTTGCAACGCATACCCTCTACTCTCAACTCCGCCTTCTCCATAATCTCCTCCTAATATGCCAATGAATTATACTGTACAGGTTCGTTAATTTCAACCAAGACAGCAAAGAAATCATTGGGGATAAATGTTGCGTTTGGTTGAAAACTGGGTTTAGAAAAACAGCGAAAAATCAAAAAATGCTTTTAGAGGAATTTTACGACAGGAATGTACAAGCAATGAAGCTTTGTTAAAGCGCGGACAGACGCTTGAAATACTGCTTAAACGGAAAAGTCAAGACCGCGCCCTTGAAAGAATGTGAAGCGGAATACGAGAAATTAACTGCCAAGCGGCTTTTACTTTATGACAAATATCGTTCGCTCAAAGACGAGGTTGAAAACGTGAAGGTCTTACAGTGAGGAGTTGAAGTCTGGCGAAAGAACAAGAGCAACAAAGAAGTGGTACGATGAAAAAGAGAGAGTGCGAAGTGGAATGAAATCTGTTTCGTTAATCTCAAAAAATTATAATGATACAGCCTATTTTTTTGGTGTTGTGGTATAATCGTTTATAATATCTGTGTTTTTCAATTTATAGACATCCAATAATTTGTATACAATATTGTCGTCGTTGTGATTATTACTATTAACAAGCGCGACAAAAAACCACGAATATTTTTCTTGAATTTTTCAAGTAGTTCAGGTGTGATAATTCTCATATTATCTGGTGGTGATGCTAATGAATTAATGTTTTTCGTTGTGTGTATCATAATCGGAACGCATTCATATTCGGCATATTCTCGTTTAAACCATTGAACAGCGCCGCAAAGTTTATCGCAGTAATCTTTAGAAATCGTTGTAGCCGTTGCACAGCTTTTACATTCAATAACAAAATATTTACCATCTCCAACGCCCCATAAATTATCGGGTCCCCCCGTACCCTCATGGTCGGGACGTGATGAAACGAATCCTAACATTTTGCCAACACATTCCAATGAATTTTCAAAACTCCCATAGGCACTAAGGCTTTTGCTATAAGCTAATTCGTCAAGAATAACATCAATATAAACAAGAAATTCGTTTGGGATTTTCAGATTTTTAGACAAATGTTCAAGCATCGCTAAAACTTGTTTCTTTTTATTGTACATTTTTTCATATTGGATCCCGTCTATTGGGACAATAACTCCGCTGTTAAATTTTCGTGCTGTTTTTAAAATTTCTTGCGCCTTGCTTTGGTCAATTAAGTTCATATAATCAGCTTTGATAAACAATAAATAGCCTTTTAACTTTTCGTCAACTTCTTCATTTATTGCATAATCAAGAATATCAACAGCTTTTTGTGTTTCGCCGATACGCTGAAAATCAAATGCTTTTCTTAAGGCGACTATCGTATTGTCAAAAACAAGAGTGTTTTTATATGAAATTGACGAAATTCGCTCTTTACTGCGCGAAATCCATTCGGGGGTCTTATTGAATGAATATTCCGCTAATTCAAAAATTTCATCAATCGTTGGTTGAGGACGTTCGCTTCGTAATAATTCCCAAAGTTCTTTCGATAAATTATATTGTTCTTTTGTGGCATTACTAAAAAAATCAATACCCTTCCCACGCACAAGGACATCGGCTAATCTATTGCCCATAAGCACGATACAGCAAGAATCATTGGTGGAGCGTATGCCTCTCCCCATGCCCTGTTCAATTTTTTGGATTTGCTCGCGCAATACTAATTTGTTTGAAGAACTAATGCTTTGCGCATATTTGTTATAATCGTTATTTAACGGCGGTAGACCGTCGACAACAAGTAGACGGCAAGCATTTTCTGGCAAGTCAATGCCATTATACATGTTTACAAAAACAACAAGCCCTGTATGTTTGTTTTCAATTTTTAGCACTGTTAGAAATTTATCAATATTATCCTTAGTAGCTGTTTGCAGTCCATTAGCGTCCCAAAGTTTTGCTTGTTCATAAGAAGGCACAATAACTATAACATTATGTTTTTGAGAAACAGCAATTACTTTTTGACGGATCTCTTTATCCGTTATATTATAATTGATATGCTTTGGGAAAAGCATTACTCTGTCGCCTATATCATTCGATTTTTCTGGGGTAATAATCAGAGGAAT
This sequence comes from Helicobacteraceae bacterium, assembly GCA_031286325.1. Lineage (GTDB taxonomy): Bacteria > Campylobacterota > Campylobacteria > Campylobacterales > SZUA-545 > JAIRNH01. The sequence continues at coordinate 5,576 of JAITUT010000035.1, read as the reverse complement.
ATTATCTGGCATTAAACCAAGTGTGGACACAAAAACACTATCGTCGACAAGAGTGGCACTCATAAATATTCGACGCTCTGCTCTATCAAAACTGGAAATCTTATTGATAGAAAGCCCTTTAGGCGTTATTTCTATACAACTCGCGGTTATTATACAATTAGAAGTTTTCAAAACATCTTGAATTAAAGGAAGACAAAAATAAACAAATTTGTTTTCTTCATCATTATTCTCATATTGTTTTAACAATTTATATATTGATTCAAAATTGTTTTGCCAAATCCAAAAAGGCAGTATAGCATTTTTTCTTGCATCAGATTGCTCAATTATGTCTATATATGCTTCGGGGCAATGCGCTTTCCAAGCACCTTGGAATATCGCAAGCAACTCTTTATACAATTGGTGGTTTTTCGAAATGCGAATTGAAAATTGTTCTGTTATCCTGTCTAAGCAAGCGTGAACGTCATCAAGCAAAACGCTGCCAATGTCTAAATTGCAAGAATCGCGCATACCAAAAACACTGCGCCCATTGACAAGTTTATGGATATTTATGATAAGAATAGCCTTGCCGTTATTATAATTATAATCGTTTTCGTCAGTAACCACTTTAACTCCTAAAGATTCTGCTTCTCTGCACACTTGTCTTACAAGACATGAATGTGGAACAACATATACGGCAGGAGATTTGCCTTCGTTAAGACAACTTTGAAGAATCATTAAACCGACAACCGTTTTGCCGTTACCAGTATTCATTTTAATAATATTATTTTATCATTTCGTTGTTTAAACCATTTATTCCAAACTGTCTCTTGTCCATAATAAGGGGATTTGTATTTTCCAGCCTTAGAAGGCAATGAAATAAATATTTCTTGTGGTTCCACAATTTTATTATGTGCTAAACCGCTGAGTTTCGAGAGTAAATCAAGCATTTTTATTTCCTTTTTTATTGTTTAAAGTCTATTCACTGTCGAGCGCAATGCGTGCCAACAAAAGCAACCGTATCAAGCACGGCAACGTCAAGATTGTCTTTGAATTTTGTAAACTCCGTAAATTTAAGCGTATCGCTATCCGAAAAATGCGTGTCTTCATAAGCAAGTTGCTCTTTTAACCTCGCTGTTTGCCGTCCGTACATCGGAACATATATTTTACGAGCCGCTAACTCAAACATAATTTTATCAACAACGGTATTCGTCAGAATTTGTCCGTCAAATGCCAAAATAACATCAATAAGCGTTTTATAACGCGCGGGGTTACGCGCGGTTGTTGCGAGTAGCAACAGTTTGTATCCAGATTTAGCCACTTTCCCATCCTCCTAATAATTTTCACAAAAACTTCAAAGGAGTCCTTTAATGCTCTCCGATAAGTTCGATTATCCGATCCGCGAGTTTAAGTTTACTGCCCGCGTGTCGCCTGCTATAAACACTAAACATACATCTATTCCCCACAGAACCTATGCAAGTAGGCTCAAATTCCTTTATATCGTGCTTTATATATACTGTACCATAAATATAAAGCCATGTCAAGCCCCTTTTTAGCACTTTTCACAGTTTTCTTAAAAATTTTTCCCGCCCTTAAAAGTCCTTGACGAGATGCTCCGAATTGGATTGTGATTCTTTTTCGCGTTTTGGGCGATCACGGCGCACCCAAAAGACGAAAGTAAAAGCGCGTATTAAGGGAATGCGCTCGTCATAAGCGAAACGCTAAAAGCTCGCATACTCGCCGTTTTGCTATGCCTTTATAGCCTTGCGCAAGATCGCGCGATCTGTGAATACTCTCATATTCGCCTTTTTACCACACCTTTATAACCTCTCGCGCAAACAAAGTTTCCGTTGCGACTAAAGCTCTTGTCTTTGGAAACTTAGCGAATTGCGGTTTGTTCCGTCCTCGACGGACAATTTATATCCGCGCAAGCGGGGCTGAAAAAACAAAGTTTCAGTGTAACTTCGCCCTTGAAAGGCGCAAAGCGTTCAAAGCGACAGAGACGGAGCTAAGACTCATAGCCAGCGCGGCGAACATTGGGTTTAAGAGTCCAAAGCACGCCAGCGGAATCCCCAAAGTGTTGTAGAAAAACGCCCAAAATAGGTTTTGCTTGATATTCGCGATCGTTGCCCGCGCGAGGCGAATCGCCCGCGCGATGCCGCGCAAATCCGCCGCCGACAAAATGATCTCCGCGCTCTCAATGGCAATGTCCGCGCCGTGAGCGATCGCGACTCCAGCGTCCGCTTTGGCGAGGGCGATCGCGTCGTTTATGCCGTCTCCGACCATCGCGACTTTGCCCTCCTTTTGCAACGCGGCGATCAACTCCGCCTTTTCAAACGGCGTCCGCTCGGCGTGAAAACGCGCGATCGCAAGTTCCCGCGCGATCTTCTCGGCGGCGGAGTTAGAATCGCCCGTGATCATTATGGTCTCCACGCCCATTTCGCGAAGTTCGGCGATCAAGGTTGCGGCTTCAGGGCGAGCGCGATCGGCAATCTCAAAAAGCCCCGCGATTACGCGATCTACCGCTACGAAAATTTCGCCCTCTTGCGCCGCGATCTCGTAAGATTCCATAAACCGCCGATTGCCGATCAAAACCTCCGATCCATCAACGATCGCCTTAATTCCAAGCCCCGCAAACGCTTCAAAGCGCGATGGCGGCTCAATCCTGATCCCGCGAGAAGCCGCCAAATCTACGATCGCTCGCGCAATATGATGTTCGCTCGCGCTCTCAGCGCAAGCCGCGAGCCGCAAAGCGTCATTGTCGCCCGAAAACCCCGCCGTGAGTTTGCCCTCGGTGAGCGTGCCAGTTTTGTCAAACGCCGCGAATTTCGCGCGCCCAAGCATTTCCAACGCCTCTCCGCTACGAATCAAAATCCCGTTTTTCGCTCCTCTGCCAGTCGCTGCGATCATCGCGATCGGGGTGGCGAGTCCCAAGGCGCACGGGCAGGCGATCACAAGTACGCTGATAGCGTTTTTGAGGGCGATCGCGAAGTTGGAGATCGCGATCCATGCGGCGAAATCTAGCGCGGCGATAACGCAGACGATCGGCACGAAAACCGCCGAAACTTGATCGGCTAATTTCGCGATCGGCGCTTTACTGCCTTGCGCTTCCTCGACCATTTTGGCAATCCTAGAAAGCGCGGTCTCCGCTCCGATTTTTTCGGCGCGAAATTGCAAAAATCCGCGCAAATTTATCGTGCCCGCGTAGAGAAAATCGCCGACATTTTTCGCCGCCGGGCGGCTCTCGCCCGTTAGCATTGATTCGTCAATTTCGCTCGCGCCGAGAGTGATCGCGCCATCTACAGGAATTTTTGCGCCCGGCTTGATAACGACTAGATCGCCGATCGCGACTTCGTTTGTTCCGATCTCAACTTCCGCGCCGTTTCGCAAGACGATCGCCGTCGCGGGCGCTAAAGCGGCGAGGGCTTTGATCGCCTCTGCGCTGCGCGTTTTGCTCATCGCCTCCAAAGTTTTGCCGATCATTATCAGCGCGACAATCATTCCCGCGCTGTCAAAATATAGGTGTCGCTCCGCGTGATCGCTAAGCGCGATCAGGAAAGTCTGCGCCGCGCTGAAAAGAAACGCCGCGCTGCTGCCGAGCGCGATTAGGCTATCCATATTCGGTTCAAGGCGCGCAAGATTCCTAAAACCGATTGTGAAAAATTTATATCCCGCGATCATCGCGCCGATCGCGAGAAACATTTGGGTAAGAGCGTTTGCGAGCAAATCGGCGATCAAATTCACGCCGATCATAGGGAGCATTGAGATCGCGAATAATGGGATCGCGAAAATTAGCGCGATCGCGAGTTTCAGGCGCGCGATCCGCGCTGTGTCGGCTGAATTTGGCGGTTCATTTAGAGCGGTAAAGCCGATCGCGTTAATTTTCGCGCGGATCGTTTCAAGCGAAGCGGGCTCTGTAAATTCGACAAACAACTTTTCGGCGGCGAGATTGACCCGCGCGGCGCTGACCCCCTCCATTTTGGCGAGAACGCGCTCGATCCTAGCCGAACACGCCGCGCAGGTCATTCCGCCGATGTAAATCGTTTTTTTCACGGCTTTGGCGGTTAAATGGCTGAAAATCGCTTAAAGCCAATGCGCGATGTTGATCGCGGAGTAGTTGTTCTCTATTTTGCGCTCGTCCAAAACCTGCGAAATTTGCCCGCGGTGGTGGATATTGTGCGCGTTGTGAGCGGCGAATATATACCCAAGCGGCGCGGAATCGCGCGCGGCGCCGAACCAATTGACTTTGACGGGCGTTTGTAAATCGGCTTCGCTCGCCGCCGCGACCACTTTGACCCACATCGCGTCCAATTCGATTAAAGTTTTCTTGAAATCTTCCCAGCCGTTTACATCGAGCGGCTTGTCGTTGATCGCGAGATTCGCGAGGTTTTTCGTAGCCTCTTGAACTGCCGCGTTGCCGACGAGCGCGGTTTTGTATAAGCTCAGAAAATACGCGCTGCCGTGCGCGACGTGCTTAATCAGCCCTTCAATAGAGCCGTAGTAACTGCCCGCGTCCGCTTGGCGCTGGGTGATCGCCATTTTGGTATCCAGAATGGCGACGACCTCTTTGTTCGCCTCCTGATTGCTTAACGCGAAAGATTTGAAGATTAGGGTGCGCATTGCGATCTCCTGCTGTGGATTTAAGAGGATAGTTATAGTATATTTTTGATTATGCGCGTTGTATTGCCGTTGTTAAGGTTATCAAGAGACCTGCAATCTCGTAGTTGCGAACGCGGACGTTCAGCGGACGTTCATAGGACGCTTTGCGTTTCGTATGCGAAACTTTCACGCCCAAAAGAGTGGTGTTGCAAGCAGGGGATATTAATATATTAATTATGGTATAATACGTCTATGTTAACCAACCAACCAACCAACCAACCAACCAACCAACCAACCAACCAACCAACCAACCAACCAACCAACCAACCGTGCCGTGCCGTGCCATACCTATCCGTAATAGTTCCAATCTACAATGTAGAGCCTTATTTAAGAGAGTGCGTAGATAGCATACTCAAGCAGGCTTTTGCTGATTTTGAGTTGATACTTGTAAATGACAAATCGCCCGATAACTGCGGTGCGATAATAGACGAATACGTCGCGAAAGATAACAGAATCAAAGCGATCCATAACGCGGAGAATATAGGCGCGAATCTCTCGCGCAAAGCTGGACTAGATATCGCGATCGGCGAATATGTGATATTTATAGACGCCGACGATTATCTCAAGCTGAATATGTTCGCTCTGCTTATGGAGAAAGCGACCAGAGAAAAGCTGGATATTGCGGTGTGCGGGCTTCTTATTGGACGCGGGCTTTTTGCGGGCAGTACAGAAAAAACCTACAATATAAAACCAAAACCCTGTTCAAAAGATAGGTTGATAGCCAACCCGCCGTATGAATACATAACGCTATGGAACAAAATTGTCAAAAGAGAGATATATCAAAAGTGCGAGTTTAGCCCATATCAGTATGGCGAAGACGACTACGTATCGCGCCAAGCGTATTACTACGCCAAAACTATCGGAGTTGTGAATGAGCCGCTGTATTTCCATAGGTATAGGAGCGATAGCTCGACTAACTCGGCGAGTAAGCGCGAACAAAA
>JAITUT010000005.1 GCA_031286325.1 Helicobacteraceae bacterium | reverse complement strand
TCGTTTGCTCCGATCCAATGCTGTTCTGTTCCGATCTGTTCTGATCCGTCCCGATCCGATCCGATCTGTTCTGATCTGTTCTGATCTGTTCCGATCTGGCAAAAGAGCTTTTTGCCGCGATTGCCCTGCCGAAAATTTCTACATCTTTACGCGCTGAAAAATTAAATACAAAAGCGATTTCGGACAAAAGCGATCGCGCGCAAAAATTTCGCGAGGCGATTGGGCTTGCTGATTAAGCGTTTCTAACCGCGATTATTTATTCGTTTCTAAGCGCGTCCAGAGCGTCGGTCGCGGCGGCTTTTTTGGCGGGATACCACGAGCTAAAAATCACGATCACAAAAGCCCCGATCGCGATCGCGGCGAAGTCCGCGCCTGTAAAATGCAGCGGCAATTTGCTCATTCCATAAACTTCGGGCGGCAATTTCACGAGATCAAATGTGGATAACGCCCAAAGCCCCGCGAAACCTAACGCGCTGCCAACCGCGATCCCGCCCGCGCCGATGATCGCGCCCATTCTGAAAAATATCCGCGAAACTTCGCGCCGCGAAGCGCCCAGCGACATCAAAAGCGCGATCTCTTTGCGGCGGCTCAAAACCGTCATCATTTGCGAGGAAATTATATTCATCGCGGCGACTAAAATGATCAGCATCAACACGAGAAATAACGCGCGTTTTTCAAGTTCAAACGAGGCGAAAAACGAGGCGTTTTTCTCCCACCAGCCCGTAGCTTTAATGTCTTTGCCCGCCGCCTCCGCGACTTCGGCGATCTCGCTCATCGGCTCTTTCGCGTAAATATGTACGCCGTGGTAGAGCCCCTCCTCAATCCCCAGCAAGAGGCAAATGTCCTCGTAACGGGCGAATAAATAGGCTTTGTCAAACTCTGTGAGTCCCGAATTGTAAGCGTCGGCAATGCGAAAGCGTTTCATTACGGGCGTTAGCATCGCGCCAGCGGGCTGATAGTGCGAAAAAATTAAAAGTACTTTCTTTTCGCCGTCAATTTCTTTAATGCGCAAAGTTTCAAGCAATGTCTCGCCCGCGATCACGTCAAAACTTTCGTATTGCTCGCGCGTCATCGCGCGATCTAAGACTTTATTCGCCTTGCGCTCTTTGTCAAAATGCACGCCGAATACGACATTGCCCTGCATCGCCGAACCGTTGCGGCTTAACGCGCCCGCGTAAATATACGGGCTGAAAGCGAGTTTGGGAAATTTGCGCTCTAATTTCTCAATATCGCGCCGTTCAATAAACTCCGCGAATTTCGGCTGCAATGTGATCGGGTAATTCATTACGAATAATTTTTCGCCGAACTCTTTAATAAAGCCGCTCATAATCGCCATCGCGATAATCAAAACCATTACGCCGATCGTAACGCCCAAAAACGCCAAGATCGCGGCGATTGAAATAAATGGTTGGTTCGGATCGAATTTCAAATACCTTCTAACCATAAAAGCCGTTAAATTTTGCGCCATATCATTTTCCTCGTTAAAATGGCGATTTCAGACGCAAAGCCGCCGCGAGAGGCGCGATCTGCTCGCGATCTTTCGCGCTGATCGCAACGCGATCTTCAAAGCCGCCGCGATCGATATGTTGCGCTTTCGCGCCGCCTCTCTCTGCGTAACTTGCGATCTTAACCGCTAAAGTCAAAATTTCCTCGCGCGTTTTTTGGCTAGCTTGCCCCGCTAGATCGTAAGCCGCCATAAGCTCGCTCGGCGAGTGATTTTCCGCGTAATTCAGATCGGGTTCGACGCCGCGCAAAAGCTCTTTTGCTTGATCTTCCGCCGCGACTTGCGAGAGCGCGATCGCAGAGAGAATTGTCTCCGCCGCCCCCTCTATTTCGGCGATTGAGTTAAAGGTCTCTTTCGGCGCGGGCTTAATGCCGAAGAAAATATCCAACGGGTAAAAGATCGCGTATTTAAGCGTAAATTCGCGCGCGGAGAGCTCGCCGTCCGCCTCTATTAGCCCCTTTGCGAGATAGCTAAATTTAATGTATTGCGCTTTCGTGAGCAAGCGCAAAGACGGGGCGCAAAGCAGAGCGAGATCCAGATAATTTTCGCGGCTTAGATCAATAAGCGAGGCGCAAATTTTCTTAAACTCTAGAAAATCAATGTCGTTTTTAACGATCTGCGTTTGTTTCGCGCGAAGGTCTTCTAAATCGTCCAAAAGCAAGGCGTAAATCACCCAGCGCGCGCGCAAAGAATCCAGCGCGCATTCGTGCAAAAACAGCGGAATCTCCGCGATCACGCGATTGGCGCGGGCGATCTTCTGGGGGGTAATATCGGCGGCAAGCGGGAATTTGACGAAATCTTTCGTCTCGCTTTCGGCGAAAGTTTTCGCAGAATCCGCCGCGAAAGCGCCGCTAAAGCCCGCCGTGAAATCGCCTATTTCGCCGCTTGCGTTAAATTCGCTCTCGCCAACTCTGCGCGTAGGCGTAAATTTGCCGTCCCAATCCGGCTCCAGCGCGAAAATTCGCGTCTCAAGCGGCGGGTGCGAGTCAATGAGCTCTCCGCCGCCGCGCCACTCCATACCGCGCGCGAAGTAAAAGTGGCTGAAAGTTTCGGCTTTGGGGGAGTCAATATCCGATCCTTGATAGCCAATTTTCTTTAACGCGCCCGCGATTCCGCTGTTAAGCCGCGTGAATTGCACCGCGGAGGAGTCGGCTAAAAATTCGCGCTCGCGATTTAACCGCGATTTGATGAGGAGTCCGAAGAAATAGCCCGCTAAACCCACGAGCCAGAGGACGCCCCCAATTAGCAGAATTACGGCGACGCCATTGCCTTTGTTTCCGCTTCCGCTTCTCTTTTTCGTCGCTATCTTTGTCATTAGCCTAAACCCCGCTTGCGAAAGCGAGCTAAGCCCGTTTAACGCGCCCATAAATTTAATGTTGAGCGCCATATCGCCGTTTAAAATGTGACTAAATTCGTGCGCGATCACGCCTTGCAACTCGTCGCGCGTTAAAAACTTCAACGCGCCTTCGGTAACGGCGACGACCGAATCTTCTAGTCCGCGCCCGGCGGCGAAAGCGTTGATCGCGTCTCCGTGCAGAATGAACGACATTGGGACGGGAACGCCGCTGGCGAGCGACATTTCATATACGACATTTAGCAGCCTCTGCTCCTCCGTCGTGTTGGGCGCGGTTACGAGGCGCGCGCCAAGCTGCTCGGCGACCGATCTGCCGTCTTTAATTTGAGAGAGCGTTATGAGAAATTCCACAAATATAAAAATCCAGATGAAAAATATCAGCAAAATCGACCTAATCGGGAGTCCAAAAATCTCGCCGCGAATCGATACGTTAGTGAATGTAAAGAGCATTTCAAAGATCACGAACGCAAATGCCGAAATCACCGCGATCGCGCCAAAAAAAGCGAAAATTAAAAACCTTGAAGTCTCTTGCGACGCTTTTTGACGTTCGCGGAAGTTCGTTGAACTTATGCGAGTGATGTGCGAGAAGTCTTTTGAAATGAGCGCGAAAAGCAAGATCGCGGCGATCGGCGTAAGGATCAAAATCGCCCAAAACGGCTCGGATATATGTTCTGGTTCTAGCGAGATCGCGATGAAATAAACTAAAAATCCGTAAGCGATCAAAAAATAGATGGTGTTTCTAATCGCGGCGTTTGAAATGATCGCGGAAATTACAGCCGCGACTATCGGCACGCCGATCAAAAACGCCCAAGACGAGGCGGATATATGTTCTATTTCTAGCGCCATCACGAAGAAACAGACGAGAAATAGGTATATGAGCAAACAGCCTATCGCGGAGTTAATTTTATTCTCCTCTTTTTCCGCGGGTTTTTCGCTTCTTTTTGCGCCCCCAATGATCATTCGTTCTGCTTGCGCTCGGTCAATTTTACGCGCGTCATTTTTCGACGCTTCTTCACTTTCGACTAAGTCCTCGGGCTTCACGCGGACGAAAAATACTAACAACAGGATCGTAAAAGGGATCAAAAGCGCCCAAATCGGCGCAGGAAAGGTTTCCGGTGAGACATACCAGAAAAATCCGATGCCTCCCGCCCAGATCAACAGGAAAAAGATCGCGAGTATTTTCTCCCTTTGCGCTTTCTCGTAAGTCATTCGCCCTCCTCGTCTAAGTCAAAGTCAAAGTCGTATTCCGCCCCCAAACTATTGCGGCAAACGATCTTTTCGCCGCCTTTGCCCACAACAAACCACGCGTCCTCAATAGGGTTAATAAATTCGCAAAACATCAGCCAGACTAACTTCGTGTCGTCAAAGACGGCGATGAATCCGTCCGCTTTATACGCCCCTTCGCCGCAATAGATCGTGTAATCGCCATAATCGGCGTCGTGCGAGATCGCGATCTTGGCGCAATGCGTTTTCGGCAGCGGCTCGTTTTTGCGTATCAAAAGCGCGTCATCTTCGTCTATCGCCGCGATCTGCGTGTATTTGCGGCGCGTCAAAACGCCGTTTATGATCGGCAGCTCGCCGCGCAAAAACGCCTTTTGCGCCCTGTTCATTGCGCGCGCCGCCTCGCCAAAACGCGCTTTCAGGAATTTTTTTGTCTTTTCGGCGATTTTTTTCGGCATCTATCACCACTTCGCGGTCGCTAAAACCTTGCCATTTTGAATCTCGGTCTGCGCGGCGGGCAAGGCGTTTTTGATCTTACGCTCCGCCGCCTCTGGCTCCGTACCCTCGGCGATCAAGTATCTAGCGGCGATCGCGCGGTTTTCGTATTCGAGTTTTTCTAATTTCGCTTCGGGGCTAAACGCGAGAAATTTACTCAAAGCGGCGCGCAAACCCTCTTGCGCCTCGGCGACTTTCGTAAGACGTTTTTCTATATTTTCAATTTGCATTTGCGTAGCGGGTAATTTATTTTTCTGCAAAATATCTTCGGTTTCAATTTCGTAAGCGTTTTGCGCGCTCAAAACACGATATAAACCTATCGTATTCGCGGCGATCAAAACGCCCAAAAAACTAGCGGCGATCAAGAACTTTTTGCGATCTAGATCATCCTCGGTTTCTATGTTGGTTTTAGATCGCTTGGGCGCAAAAGACGGTCTTGATAATTTAATATAATCTTGGCTAAATTCCGCTATCTCTTTCGCGGCGAATTTACGCGGGATTGCCACCCACGATCCGTCTACAAAACTTAGCGCGGAATTAGCTGAAACGGCAATCGCTTTTTCTCCTTTAATAAGAGTAGTTTGCGCGAAATAAATTCTGGAAACCAAATTAAGATCAATTCCCATATCGGCAAGTTTGCGAGCGGTTTCGTTAGGATCGCAGGCTATAAAACCCCAGCCGCTTTCTTCTCTAAAAGCGTAATACTTATAACTTCCGTTATCGGGAATCCAGCCGTAAAAAATTGACGCGGCGAATCGTCTCGCCGCCATAATGTTTTTGAATTTTGTATCGCTCTTTTTATACCAATAAAAAGACGGCGATAAAATTACCGCTTTTCTTGATAAATCGCTGATATTTGAAAATTTAGAATCCGCGTGCGCCATAACCACGCTTTTCACGGGCGGCGTAAATAATCCTTTGACTCTCTCTATTAGCAATTTAATATCTATATTTTTCAGATTTTTTACGAAATTTATCACACTATTTATGTCAAATGGTTTTTTATTGAATTTCACGAGATTTTTCGCGCGGCTAAAATTTATTTTTGGCGGAGAAAATTTTAGAGAAAACTTTTTTGTTTTCGGCGGCGCAAGAGTGATCGGAATAAATACGTCAGGCTCTTTTTCTACTTCTTTTGGCGGCTCTTTTTGAGGCTCTTTCGCAAACTCTTGCGCGGCGACTTTCACTGGTTCTACGGCAAAATCCGGCAGAGGCTCCAACTCTAACCGCTCCTCTATGATCGGCTTCGCAAGCGGCGTTGCGATCGGTTTCGCGACAGGCTTTGCCATAGGTCTTGCCAGCGGTTCTTTTTTAATGATCTCTTTTATACGTTTTTCAGCGATCCCGCGCGCGATTTTTTCAGAAATTTTTTCAGGCTTTTTCGTCTTAAATTTAATTAACGGCAACGTAGCGATCGGAAGTATCGCGCCGCCTAAGAAAAACAGCGCCGCGAATATGCGCGATCCCAATCTAATTTCAAGCGCCGCGACAAAAATTGTAGCCGCGCCGCCGAAAGTAATATAAAAAAGCGGGTTTTTGTCTAAAACGGCTTTAATTAAAAAGACGGCCCAAAGTATTCCAAGCGCGATCAAAGGCGCGTCTTTCGCCGTGTATAAATATATTAAAAATTGCTCGTGAAACGGCGTGATCATCATTACAAAAACAACAAATAAAAATATAATGGTTGAAAGGGCGTTAAAAATGGCGTTGAACGAGAACATATCTTGCTTTTTTCTGATCGCGAAGATCGCCGTAAATAAAGGCAGCGCCAAAGCCGAAACATTTAACAGAAATTCAAGTTGCAGCGCGTTAAATTTCGCGCCTAAAACTATCCATTGAATCGCAAGCGCGAATAAGGCGATTAAAACTATAGAATTTTTAGAAAATATCGCGCCGAAAACCGCGCCTGAGATCAGCGCGATTGAAGCTAAAATTTGCAAAAAATTTAAGTCTATCGCGATATTGTTCGCCGCCGCCAAAAACGCCAAAAAAAGCGCCGATAAAGCGGGCAAAAAAGAGAGCAAAATTTTCAACACCGCGCCCATCTTCGCCCTTTCCGAAATAACTTTTATGATCCTATCTTATTTATTTACAAAATCGGCTTCGTTGTCGCTTAAATCGCACGGAATTGGCAAAACTTTAACGATCGACCCGCGCTCGTATGTTTTCGCGCCGCAAAAAACCGCGAAAGAATCCGCCTCGCAAAGCGGCGTCATCATTCCCGATCCGTATTTGCCGCCGCGAGCCGCGCTCCATTCGCCCGACTTGAAACGCCCTAAAATCGCGTTTTGGCGATCGCCTTTGACTGCGAGATCGCTCGCGAGGCGCGCCAACACGAAGTTCGGATAGAACATTTTGCCGCCCTGCAACTTTGCGAGCGCGGGCAAAACGAGCAGATACAAGTTTGCCGCGCCGCTTAACGGATTTCCTGGCAGGGCGAAAAACGGCTTGCCGAGAACCGCGCCCGCCATTGTGGGTTTGCCGGGTTTGAAGTTAAGCCCGTGAAAGAAAATTTCCGCGCCGATCGCCTCGAACGCCTTGATGGTGAAATCCGCTTCGCCCACGCTCACGCCGCCCGTAGTTAAAACCGCGTCGCACTCGGCGAAGGCGCGGCTCAAAATTTCCGCAAGCCGCGCGGGATCGTCCGGCGAAATGCCGAAATAGCGCGGTTCAAAGCCCGCTTCTTTCAGCGCGAGCGAAAGGGCGGCGGCGTTTGTGTTGTAAATCTGGTGCGCTTTCGCGGCGACTCCCGCCTCCACGATCTCATTGCCGCTGGAAATTATCGCCGCTTTTAGCGGCGCGAATACGCGAGTTTCGGTGATTCCTTGCGAAGCGAGCAACGCGCCCACGGCGGGGGTAATACGATCGCCTTTGGCGAATAACGCCGCGCCCTCTTTGATCTCTTCGCCCGCAAACCTGATGTGCTGATCCGCCGCGATTTTTTCAGGCAACCGCGCCAATCCGCCCTCTAAAATTCGCGTATCTTCAACCATCACGACCGCCTCCGCGCCGTTTGGTATCATCGCTCCTGTCATAATTTTCACCGCGCTGCCCTCGCTGACTTCGGCGTTTGGCTCGTCGCCCGCGAAGATCGCGCCCGCGACTTTCACCGCTTTGCCCGCGTCCGTTAGTTTCACCGCGTAGCCGTCCATTGCGGAGTTGTCGTAAGGCGGCAGATCGCGCAGGGCGGCGACATCGGCGGCTAGGATACGACCTAACGCGCCGCTCAAAGAGACTAGTTCGGCTCTTGCGATCGGCGTTACGCATTCAAGCATGATTTTCAGCGCGTCGGCGATCGCGGGCAACATTACGCGATACCGAAAACGCGGTATTCAATCGGCGTTTTGTGTTTCTTGCGCTCTTCGGCGATGTAGTCGATCGCCTCTTCTTCAATCGCGCCGCTGATCGCGAAGAGGTAAATGATGTCGTCTTGCCAAAATTTGGAACGTTTCGCGATAGACGAGCAATCCGCGATAAATGACGAAATATCGCGGCTCGTAATGGGCGAATCGCGGTTGTCCGTGCAATGCACAAGACAGACTTCGTTGGCGCGGTAAGCCAAAATATGCACCGCATCCTCGCCGGCTTGGACAATTTGACGGTATTCAATGTCGTAATTTAGACGTTTGAGAGCCTCGCCGACTATGATCGCGTATTCTTTTCCTTTAATTTCCTCTGGCTTGGGAGCTTCCGCAGGAGCGCGTTTTTTCGCCTCCGCCGCTAGACGTTCTTGCTCCTCCTTGCGCTTAGCTTCCTCTTCTTCTTGTTTCACCGCCTCCCTCGCCGCCATTTCGCGTTTGCGGCGCATACGATCGGCGCGTTCGCGCGCGGCTAGCTCTTGATCTTTGCTGCGCTTTTTCTCCCACTTCTTGTAACGATCGTAGCCGTAATATAGCGCCATTACGCCGATCACAGCAAACGAAATGTCCATATCAATGATTTTGAAAAGCCCAAGCGCGAGCGCCGCAATCGCCGCCGCCAGCAGGAATGTGCGCGCGTTGTCTTGTTGCGCGGCTTCTTTATTATCAGCCGCGTTACGATCTGAAAGACCCATACCAATTACTCCTCGTTTGAAATTGTGATGTAGTATCAAAAAGAATTTTAACCAATTTGGCTAAGTAAAAATAAACCTTTATGCCCATAATCGAAGTTTCCTTAAACAAAAAATTTGTTGATTGTAGCTTAAAATGACTTTGCAGACCGTCAAAGCTCGTCCGCGAAGTCATTTTAAGCTATAATTTCCGCCTGTGTCGGGATGTGGCGCAGTCTGGTAGCGCGCACCCTTGGGGTGGGTGAGGTCGCAGGTTCGAATCTTGTCATCCCGACCATTTAACCGCCAACCGCTTAATCATTGAACAGCTCCTTGCGCATCGTCTTAAACTCGTCTTCCGTGATCGTCTTTTCGTCATACATTCTTTGCAATTTTTCAAGTTGTTTCAATTTGAGCTCTAACGAATCGGCGCCGTCATTAAGCTGTTTTTGCGGGGCGGGCGCGGGTTTAACGGGCGCGGGTTTCGCCCCCGCTTTCGGCGCGGCTGGCTTTTTCGGCGCGGGTTTGGACGAATCGTCATAATCGCTCTCAACGAGGCGCGAAATTTTGGACAAAAAGCCGCCGTCTTTAGATTTTTCCTGTGGTTTCAAAGCGGCTTTCGATGCGGTGGTCAGCCCTTTTGTAGGTTTGAGCGACTCCTCGCAATTCCAACAATGCTCAGAAATATCGCGGTTTTCCTCGCCGCAGCACGGGCAAAGAACCAAGCCGTTCGCGCGCAAATACCTCTCTTGTTTGGGGTCAATTACGCCCAGCAATTCGTCTCTCGGATCGGGTTTAGGCGGCGCTTTCTCTTCCGCTTTCGGCTCGGGGCGCGTCACTATCGCCTCAACTTGCGACTTTGGCGTTTTCTCCTCTATTTTCGGCGCGTCCGCTAAATAAACGCCGCATTGATTGCAATATTTCGCGTTTTCAGGATTTTCCGCTTGGCATTTGAAACAGATCATTTTTGCCTCCAAAAATTTCCTCATTTTAGCCGATTTTGACAAATTTGCGTAAAATAAAATATGAAAATAATCGCGATCATAGGTCAAAGCGCGTCGGGCAAGAGCGACATCGCCCACGAAATCGCGAAAGAAACGGGCGCGGCGCTCTTATCAATGGATTCGCTCGCGGTCTATAAAAACATTGAGATCGCCTCTGCGAAACCTAATAAAAACGATCGGGAAGGGCTCGCGTATTTTGGTCTGGATTTAGTAACGCCAAACGAAAAATTTGGCGCGGAAGATTTTATTCGCGAGTTTCTAAAAGCGCGCGATTTTTGCCGCGAAAATAATCGCGATTTGATTATCGTCGGCGGTTCGGCTTTTTACTTAAAGTGTTTAACATCAGGGCTCTCAAAATTACCTGAAATTTCCGAAAAAACGCGCGAAATTGTTAATGAAAAGCTACTTGATCTAAACGCGGCTTTTAACGAGTTGAAATCTCGCGATCCGATTTACGCGATTAAAATTAAAAATAGCGATCGCTACCGCATAGAAAAAGCGCTTTTAATTATGATCGCAAGCGATATTAAACCTAGCGAATGGTTTAGCCAAAATCCGCCCGAAGCTCTTTTGGACGAACTCGCGATATTTCTTGTGGAACTTGGTCGTGAGGAGTTATTAAAGCGAATAAAATTAAGAACCGAAAAAATGATTGAGATCGGTTTAGTTGACGAAGTAAAAAATTTACTCGCGATCGCGGATCGCGGATCGCAACCTATGAAAGCTATCGGCATTACCGAGACGATAGATTTCATAGATGAAAAAATTTCGTTAAAAGAGTTAAGCGAGTTAATTACAATTCACACCGCGCAATTTACAAAACGGCAAAAAACATATTACAAAGGGCAATTTAATAATTTGATCGCCGCCGATAAAAATTCGCTGATAAAAACCGCGATTAAATACTTGAATTTTAGCCGATGACAAAATTATTGGCGATCCTAATAATACAATACGCGCTAAAATCGCGCTTATGAAAAAACATTTGGAGTGGCTCGAAAACGAGTTGCCGCATTGGGTCGCGGGCGATCTAATCAGCGAAGATCAAGCGGCGAAAATCCGCGCGCGTTACCCTGCGGAACAAAAACGCGGCGATATGGCGTCTACGATCCTAACCGGTTTCGGCGCGGTAATGGTGGCGCTTGGCATTATCGCGGTATTCGCCTACAATTGGCACGAATTAAGCCGCGCCGCCAAAGGTTTTGTCGCGTTCGCTATTTTGCTCGCGGCGCAATATCTCGCGTTTTTCGCGCGCGTAAAAAAGCCCGATGATCGCGCGTTAAACGAGGGGGCGGGGGCGTTTTTGCCGATCGCTTTCGCCGCGTCGTTTGGGATCGTGGCGCAAACATATAATTTGGGCGGCGATCTCGTGCGTTTCGCGATGATCTGTATTGGTTTCACATTGCCCGTCCTCTTTTTAACGTCCTCCAAAACCGCGTCGGCGGTATTTCTATTCGCGATAACGCTCGTCGTCATCGCGCTCACCCCGCAAGTCGTTGATCCTTACTTTGACCGGGCGCAAAGAGATTACAGCGCGGAGCTTTTTGTCGCTTATATCTTTTTCGCGATCTGGCTCGTGTGGTACGTAAGGCTCTTTTTAGCCGATCGCCATTCGCCGACTACGCGCCTATTCAACACCCTTTTAATGCTGTCTTTAATATGTATAGGCAACTCGTTCGCGTACTTAATCTGGCGCGGTATAGACTCCGCCTTTCTCTTTAACGCCACCCTCTTCGCTACGTTTTGGATCGTCCACGTATTGTTCTACCCCGCCGAAAAACGTCCGCAATTTAAGACGGTTGAGGAGATCGCCAAAGCCTCGATCGCGATAATGTTGCTCTCTTTCGCGCTGTATTCGCCCCATACGCGCTATGAATTGCCGAGCTTTTATATGTTTTTCATCGCGCCGTATTTGATTTTGCTGGGCTTTTCCTACAAAAAGTTAATCCGCGAGAGGCTTTACGAGTTGATCGTGCCGATCGCGCCTTTGATATTTCTCTTTTACTGCGCGGCGCAAATCCCAATCGGCGCCGAGGCGATCTTTACGCTCGTCTGCGCCGTATCTTCGCTAGCGTTTATCGTAGGCGGCGCGAAACAACTGAATTTAACATTGGCAAATCAAGGCGGCGCGTGGCTCGCGATTTTGATCCTCATTAAATTTTTCCAGACGAATTTGTCGTTTTTGACGAAAGGGGTCGGATTCATCATAATCGGCGCGGGGTTCATAGCGTTCAGCAAATTTATACGCGGCTGGGTAAGGAGAAGCGATGCGTAAGAATGCGCTTATGGCGGCGTTTGCCGTGATTTTTCTGGCGCAGCTCGCGATTTTGGCGCAACAAATTATCCGCTATGAAATTTCGCTCGGCGGAAAAGCGATCGTCCTTAAAACCCGATCTTTTGACCCGTTTGACCCAGTGCGCGGGCGATATTTGGCGGTGAATATAGAGCCTTACAGCGAGGAGGATTCGGTAGTTTGCAATCCGAAACAACGCGCCGACGCCGAGCCCTTCATAATCATAAAAGAGGCGTACGATACCGAAGCGGTTTTGATCTATTCGGAAAAGGATTCAGAGGGCTTTCACACCGTCAGCGAAACGCGGAGGCGCGATCCATCAAGCGGACTCTTTTTGCGCCTGAAAGGACGTTGCTTTAACGGCAAATTGACCGTAAATTACGCGGAGTTTAGCCGCTACTATATTCAAGAGGATTTGGCGCGGCTTGCCGATCGCCGTCCGCAAATGCTTGTCGGCGCGAAAGCGATTATCCGCGCGGAAAATGGGCGCGGCGTGTTGGAAGATGTTGTTTTAGCGGACGGAAGGAGCGCGAAAAACGCTCTCTTAGAGCTTCAAAAAGCGGGGGAATACCCGTCGAGCTCAGCGCAAATTCTACTGGATAGCGAGGAGTAAACTTATGACAGTAACAGAAGCCATTTTCAAAACATTGGAACAGACGAAAAAGCCCGCGACCGCGCAGGAGATCGCCGATTTCATACTGAAAAATAATTGGTGTGATTTCTCAAACTTGACTGTTGCCACTCCAATGCATCTGATAACCTCAAACTTATCAACTTTGATAAAAAATAACGACGCGCGGATTAAACGCTATAAAGACAAAGTGTATTTCTATTATCTCGCTAAAAACGAGAACAATATCATTATGCAAGAGGATAACGCGAAGAAGTACGACAAGAAAACCGTCGTTAAAACAGAAACGTATGAAGAACGTTCTTTGCATAAGCTGTTGAGTACATATTTGAAAAGTTCCGCCGACATTTATTCCAAAACGATATTTCACGAACGGTCGAATCGCAAAGACGAGAATCAAAAATGGACGCATCCGGATATGATTGGCGTAAAGTTTCTAAAATTGCGGTCAGAATCAAGCCAAAATTTACTTAAAGTTGTCAATCAAACTGAAACTTTTAAACTTTATTCGTACGAAATAAAAAAGGAAATAAACAACGATTACGAGCTGAAAGAATCATTTTTTCAAACGGTTTCAAATTCAAGTTGGGCGAATTACGGCTATCTTGCGGCGTTTGAAATCAGCGACAACATAAAAGAAGAAATGGAGCGCCTTAATCAGTCGTTTGGAATAGGCGTAATACTTCTTGACCCCAATCCGTATCAGAGCAAAATACTCTTTCCCGCAAAGTTCAAAAGCATTGATATTAAGACAATAGATAAATTGTGCGTTATCAATGAGGATTTTAAGAAATTTATTGACCAGATAGAGAAACTTTTAACAGCGGAAGAAAGATATTTGAAATCAACGGAAAGAGAGTTGAATGAGTTTTGCGACGATTATTTTGAAACAGAGGACGAAATAGTACAATATTGTAAAGACAAACACATTCCAATTGATAATGGCGCGATTGACGAATAAATTAAAATTTTAGGCTTCAAGAATTCTGTTAATTCGTCGTTGCGGGCGCGAGAGTTTTTAATTAGAAATGTTTTGCGTTTCGCGCGGGAATCCTTAAGGCGCGATCGGGCGGCTTTCGCAGAAGCGTAAGGAAACGAAGATTTCTTGATAACCCTAATGACGGAAAATTTCTTGACGGCTCTAATGAAAAAACGTAAAAAATTCGCTTAAACCCCGCCGAAGCGCAGACGAATCGCGCCGAACCAAAGTTTGAACTCTTCCGCCGTTTTCATATTTAATTCGTGTTCTCTCTGCGCGGGCGTGGGCGGCGTCTCGTGCGTTTCGTTTGGTCTGATCGCCTCTTTTTCTAATATGCGGTCTTTGCCATCCGGCTCGCCAAATTCGTATGAGATCACGCTCGACGCTTCGATCGGCTGATGATTTGCGTAATAATCAGCCCGCTCCGCGCGCGATATTTTTGCGCCGCAACCGGCGATCGTAAATGAGATCGCGATTAAAATTGCAATCGCGATCGGGGTTTTTGCAAGAATGTTTAACTTTTTCATCTTTCCCTCCTCGCTGTAAATTTACTTAGTCTACAAAAATAACTTGAAATTTATGGGCGGCAATCGACAGTTGCGAATTTTTTTAATAGTTATTTAAGTTTAATACCCCGCGATTGGCGCGCTTTCGTTTTTAGCAAAATTTCAGGTTTTTGACGGACACAATTTCAAAAATTTGGCGCGTAATTTGCTTGAATGAAAGACCTTACGGAGCGGCGCGGTTTGCTGGTCTTTAAGGGTTCAGTGGTAATAATTCCCCCCTCACAAAAGGGCGGACAGAAGGGCGGTATAATGCTTACAACTATCCTCAAGCGAGATGGAATCACCGAAAAATTCGAGCCTTTCAAGATCGAAGACGCGATCAGGAAAGCTTTCAAGAGCGAAAACACGCCCTATGACGAGAGCGTCTTTAAAAGCGTGATGCAAAAAATGGGCAATCGCCGAGTCGCGGCTGTGGAGGACATTCAAGACCTTATTGAAAAGGAACTCTACAACGCGCGTTACTTCGCCGTTATGCGCTCGTTTATGCTCTACCGTCATATGCACAAAATGCAACGCGAGCACGTTTTGGGCTTGCAAGAGGACACGACCTATATTAACTCTACGCAGACGATCGAGGAATATATTACAGGCGCGGATTGGCGCATTAGCGCGAACTCCAACACAGGTTACTCCAACGCCGGACTCATCAACAACACCGCGGGCAAAGTGATCGCCAACTATTGGCTGGACAAAATTTACTCCAAAGAAGAGGGCGGCGCGCACAGAAACGGCGACTATCACATTCACGATCTTGACTGCCTCAGCGGTTATTGCGCGGGGTGGAGTCTGCGCGCTTTGCTTAACGACGGTTTTAACGGCGTGCGCGGGCGCGTGGAGGCGAGAGCGCCCAAACACTTCCGCGAGGCGCTTGGGCAAATGGCGAACTTTTTGGGCATTTTGCAGAGCGAATGGGCGGGGGCGCAGGCGTTTAGCTCGTTTGACACCTACCTCGCGCCGTATGTTTTCAAGGATAATCTGACCTTCAAAGAGATCAAAAAAGCTGTTCGCAGTTTCATTTACAACTTAAATGTCCCCGCGCGTTGGGGGCAAAGCCCATTTACGAACATCACAATCGACTGGGTAGTTCCCGCTGATCTCGCCGATCAAATGCCCACGAGCAACGATCGGCACTTGTTTGAGGGAATGAGCGATCCAGAATTGGCAAATCGCGCGAAAGATCGCGGCGCGGCGACCCCGATCGCGATGACATATAAAGACTTTTTGCCTGAAATGCGCCTCATTAACCGCGCCTATTACGAGGTGATGACGGAGGGCGACAAAACAGGTCAGCCGTTTACTTTCCCGATCCCTACGGTGAACATTACGGAGGATTTTGATTGGTATGGGGAAAACACCGATCTGCTCTTTGAAAACACCGCCAAAATTGGTTCGAGTTACTTTCAAAATTTTATCGGCAGCCAATACATTGTGGACGACAAAGGCAACCGTATCCTGAACGAAAAAGCTTACAAACCGGGGCACGTGCGCAGTATGTGCTGTAGGTTGCAGCTTGATTTGCGCGAACTTTTGAAACGCGGCGGCGGCTTGTTCGGCAGCGCGGAGATGACGGGCAGCGTGGGGGTCGTAACGATCAATATGGCGCGGCTGGGTTATTTGCACAAGGGCAATCGCGCGACATTGACGCTCGCTTTAGCGCGGCTTCTTGATATGGCGAAATCTACTTTGGAAAAGAAACGTAAGTTCATTCAAAAGATGTTCGATCGCGGGCTTTACCCATACACGCGCCGCTATTTGAAAGGTTTTCATAACCACTTTTCCACGATCGGCGTGAATGGAATACACGAGATGATCTTGAATTTCACAAACGGCGAATACGGGATCGCAGACCCGCGCGGCGAGGCGATCGCGACTGAAATTTTGGCGTTTATACGCGGCAAGATCGCCGAATATCAAGAGGAGACGGGCAACCTTTACAATTTAGAGGCTACGCCTGCGGAGGGGACTACATACCGCTTCGCGAAAGAGGACAAGAAGCGGTATGCTGATATAATTCAAGCAGGTTTCGGCGAGAAGGTTTATTACACCAATTCTTCTCAACTTCCGGCGAATTTCACCGATGATCTATTCGACGCTTTAGATCGGCAAGACAAGTTGCAGACCCTCTACACGGGCGGCACGGTTTTGCACCTCTATATGCGCGAGAGGCTTAGTTCGGCGGAGGCGTGCCGCAAACTTGTCAGATCGGTTATGACTAACTACAAGTTGCCGTATATCACGGTTACGCCGATATTTTCAGTGTGCGAAAAGCACGGGTATATCGCGGGCGAACACGAATTTTGCCCGATTTGCGACGAGGAACTTCTCGCCGCCGCCGCGAATAACGAAAGCGTTGCGGTATGAAAGTTGCTTGTCAATCTAAATCACAAAAGGATCGCTATATGAGCCACCTAGAACACATCGGTTTTGAGAGCGTCTGCGCGGCAAACGCTATCGCGCTCACAGCGGAGGAACGCCTCGCCTCTATGGCGGACAAACGCACAAAATGTATGGTTTATACGCGCGTGATGGGCTACCACCGCCCCATTGAATCTTTTAACTTGGGCAAGCAGGGCGAACACTGCGAGCGCGTGAAATTCGTAGAAAACCCGATCGCGCTTATGTAATTTCGGGGGCGCGTTGCCCCCTTTCGTTTTATTCGCTTTGCTCACTGAAAACTCTCGCCCGCTTTAACTCTTCGCCTAATGGAGTTTCCATATATTTAGCGGATAATGCCGCAAATATAAGCTCTGTAACCAATCAAACAAAAACAACAGGTTTCAGCGATAAAAGTTTATTCGCGATCGTCTTTTCGCGCGCGAATAAAATAATAAACGCCGCGCCGATCACGCAAAGATCGCGATCCGCGAAAAACTGCGACGGGACGGGGTTCTTGCGTAGTAAGGCGCGGATTTTGATCGGGTGTTGATTTTCGGAGCGAAATCGGATATAATCGGAGAAATTCAAATAAGGGGGCGTGAAATGAGAGGTAGCGAGTTTGAGTATTTACACGAAAGCGCGATGAGCCTTTATATGTATATACCTGAAAAGCCAGAGGCTAAAGAAGATAAAGCAAGATTGCTTTATATCCTCAATGAAATGATTGACTACGGCAACTGGAAAAAGCACGAGTTTGAGCCTATTGCCAAAGAGATAAGGGATATTCGCGAAAAGTATATGCCCTTTCTTAAACAGTGGGCAAAAGCAAAAGATGCTGAGCAAACGTCGAGTCTTGAGGCGGCTTAATGGCTTTTGGTTACGGAACAGGCGTTACGGAATACCAAAAGGGATTAGAAAAGAGCAAAGAGCGTTGGGAAAGGTTTTTACAGAGCAACTCTAAGGCAAAATCAACCGCAGAACAGCGAAATTCGCATATTGTGGTTGGCTTGCCCGGAGTTGGTAAAAGTCAAGAAATAGATATTATCGTTGAGCAAAACAGCAATAATCTTCCTATGTCTATGGACAACCATCGTGGTTTACACCCGAATTATAAATATATTATTCTCAAATACGGAATAGATTCTTCAAAATATACAAAAGATTTCGCGCAAGGCGTTGTTGACGGGTTTATAGAAAGAGCGGTTAAAGAGAGATATAACATTGTTGTAGAAACCACTTTCGGATCAAAAATTAGAGCTGAAAACAGAATCGCCCAGCTTCTTGGGCCAAAAGATGAAAAAATAAACGAATATATTGATCCATACAATATTCAATTAACTGTTCTTGTTCGTCCGGTTTCTTTATGTCTTTTCGGAGTAATAGAGAGATATGATAACGCCATTAAAAATAACGATCCGGGCAGATATACTTACACAGATGATATAGATAAAATAGCAAAAGTTTTTCCGAATAATCTTGCCGAAATATACGAAACTTATCAGAAATATATTAGCCGCGTAGAGGTGAAAAATTATGGCGTGGTGTTTTGGAACAACTATGGAGAAAAATACAAAGATATTAGTTTAACAAAAGCCGTAAAAAGTGAATTAAATCGCCAATTAACCATTGAAGAAATTTGTGATATTAGAGATGTGTCGCGCGGTTTTGTTGACAATGTTTCAAGAGCCAGAACTGCAAAATTATTAAAAAACGAATTAAGAAAATCGTACAATAAAGAGCCTCGCGAAATCATTCTGAATACAAAAAATGAATTATTGTCTAATAAAGATGTAGAAAAAGCATTAAAAATTCTTGAAAGAAAAGAACAGGATATAGGTCGCGGATAGACTTAGACGGATAAACGTTCTTTTTCTGATAGTGCCGCATCAATTGCATTTTATAGAGGCGGCTCGCCGCCATACCGATCGCAATTGAGCGGATTGTCGCCCTCAGCGATGTTGCTAGTCGTTCGATCCTCTGGGCGGCAAACTCTGAAGATGTTGAGAGCTTGTCTTGATCTCAATCTCTCGCTATTTGTCTTTCTCGACAGAATCGGCGGGCGTAATTTCCTTTTCAGGCGGCGCTCGTTTTAGACAGGCGGCTTTTTCGTCCACGAGTTTTGTTTCGCAATCCGCGATCATCTTTTTAACCGTCTCGTTATAGGCGACTCTGAAGCAATCCGTGTTTAGGTTTGTAAATTCATCGGAGTTGTTTTCACAAGCAAGAATAGCTATGTTTGCTTCCGCAAGTCCGACGCGCCCTCCCAAAACCCCCGCCGCGACCGCGCCAGCGATCGCCGTTTGTCAAGTTTTCATCTTTCAATCCCTCCGATCCCAAAATTGCGCGAGATTTTAGTCGCCCTTTAAAGCGCGATCCGTAGCGATCGCGCTCTCTATAAACTTCGCGCCCTCTTTCAAATGATTGGCGTAGCCTCGCATAAATCCAGCGCGTAGTTTCTCTAGGTTTTTGACGTGTTCCGCGCGATCGCGGCGTTCTATCCCGCTATCGCTCACGTTCTTAAGGACGGTCCCGGCGTCAATAATAGTCGCGATCAAATAGACGGCTGAGGACGAAAAATATATCCGCGTCCGCGAACCCGCCCCGCGCAAATCCAAATCCCGCGTGAAACAACAAAACTGGTATAAGCAAGGGCGCAAAGCCCGTCAATTTCTAATCGGCGCGGCGATCAGTGCGGGCGATCGGCGCGGCGTTAGAATTTCGCCATTCCGCTTGTGGGCGAACTCGCGCTGGCGTAAGCCTTTTTCGCCATTCTGCCCGCCAAAAACGATAGCCTGCCCGCGATTACGGCGTGCTTCATCGCCTCCGCCATTTTCAACGGATCGTCCGCCAAAGCGAGCGCGGAATTTGTCAAAACGCCGTCCGCGCCTAATTCCATCGCGATCGCCGCGTCAGACGCCGCGCCCACGCCCGCGTCTACGATCACAGGGACTTTCACCGCCTCTTTCACAAAGGCGACATTAAATCGGTTTTGAATACCGAGTCCGCTGCCGATCGGGCTTGCCAGCGGCATCACCGCCGCCGCCCCCGCGCTCTCAATCCGCCGCGCCATAATCGGATCGTCGCTCGTATATACAAGTACCGAAAAGCCCTCTTTCGCCAGAACTTCGCACGCTTTCAAAGTCTCTATCGTATCGGGATAAAGCGTCTTTTCGTAATCGCCGATGACCTCCAATTTCACCGCGTCAAACCCCGCCGCCTCGCGCGCCAAACGAAATGTCGCGATCGCCTCCTCCGCCGTCTTGCAACCCGCGCTGTTAGGCAAAATTTTGACGTCCGTATCGGCGAAATAATCTAGCAGGTTTTCCTGATTTTTGTCGGTGATATTCACGCGCCGCACCGCGACTGTGATCATTTGCGCGCCGCTTGCCAAAGTCGCCTCGCGCGTGGTTTTGAAATTTTTATACTTGCCGCTGCCTACGATCAGGCGGCTTTTTAGTGTGAAATTCGCGATCGTTAGCGTATGCATATCACTCCTTTTCGGCGGGGATTGTATAAAAATTTTGTTAAGGAACGCATTTTGCTTTATACGCTAAACCCAAATGCGAAAAGTGGCGAAAATGCGGGCAATTTCGGCGATATTGATAATTTTCCTTTCTGTGATCGCGGCGCGAGCCGACAAAGTAACCACGCGCGTTTATGAAACAAACAATCCGCCCAAAGTCGGCGAATACAACGAGGAGGGCGCGCGCAAAATCGTCCGCGTCTATAAAAAACAAACGGACGCCAACGAGAGCGGCGCGGCGCAGTCTGGCAGCGAAATGAAATTTTTCGTAGGCGCGGGATTAGAGCTCTTCTCCAAAAACCGCCATATAGAGGTAGATACTTTCAAAAACGGCGAGCGCGTCAAATGCGACGAAGTTGTAATCGCGAACGGCGAAACTTATTCGTGCAAGGATCGCGAGAGCGAGAACGGCGCGAACGTGGAGTTTGGCGCGTCAAAGGGCGAGCTCGTATATATAGGCGCGAAAGGCGCGTTTTACAAAGAATTTGTGGAGGCGGGGCTGTTTCTGGGCGCGAAATTAACCGACAAGCAAGTTGTGAGCTTCGCGCCCTTTGTGGATATTATGGTAGGCGCGGGCTACAAAACGGGCGCTAAAACAGGCGGCAAAGACAACGTAATCAAACCCGACAACTACTCAATCGGGCTCGCGCTTGGGCTCTCGCGCACATTCGCGGACGGGTTTGAGGTCTATGCGAAAGGCTTTTACCGCCACCGCGTTTGGCAGGAAATTGAGAAAATTTACGGGCGCGAGCGGTGGATATGCGGCGAGGCGGGAGCTGGGATAGGCGCGAGGTATTACTTTTAATGCGGATCGTGGTGAATGGCGATGAGCGCGACTTTCCTTGCGGCGAAAAATTCACGATCTCCGATCTGATCGCAACTTTGGGCGTCGCTAAAATCACCGCCGCTTGCGCCCTAAACTCCGAAGTAGTAAAAAAAGAAAAATGGAGCGAAACCCCGCTCAAAGAGGGCGATCAAGTAGAGCTTCTCTCATTTGTGGGCGGCGGGAATATAAATCTTTAGCTTAAAGTTTCGTAACTCTTAAACGCCGCCCCTCGCGGAATTGGGCGAATCGTGTTCGCCCGATCACAATACAACGTTAACCGATCGTAGCGGCGAACTGTGTTCGCCTGTCTTTCTTAATTTACGGCAATTAGCGGAGATCAAGCTCTTTTCTCTATATTAAGCTTAAGCAAAAGTTAGCGAAAATTTTGCGAAATTTTAGGAGGCTAAATACGGGAATCGCGTCTTTGGTTTTGGCGATTTTCGGGTTCGTATTTTGTTTTACGGGGTTAATACGGTTTGTTTGGCTGTCCCCGATCGGGGGTTTGGTGTTCGCGATCACGGGTTTGGTTTTGGGAATGTTCGCGATGGAAAAAGCGAGCAAGACCGAAAACAAACAGGAGGAAAATATCGCGCAGGGAGGAATGATCATAAGCGGCGTGATGATTGTGTTCGCGATAATTGTGATAATTCTCGCGCTTTCATAAGGCTTTCGTAGCTCTTAAACGCCGCCCACCGCAGAAGCGGGCGAACGCGGTTCGCCCATACATACGCGGTGAAAGACGAGGGGGCGATCACCGCTTATATTGTTTAATATCTGTGATGTTGTAGGGGCGAACCGCATTCGCCCGTTGTCTATTTGGAAACCTCGCAAATTACCGTTTGGCATTGCTGGGCAATTTTCGCTTGTTGCGGAAGCGGGCGAACGCAGTTCGCCCCTACATAATTTCAAGGCGCGATCATAAACGGAAATTGTCGTTGCTGTGAGCCACGATAACGATCGCGCAAATCACTTACAAATTTCATAGACGCTGATGCCCCAATTTTCTAACTCGGCTTCGGTTAAAGTCCTTTCTTCGCCGTTCGTTTTGTAGCAAACGCCGTTTATTGCCTTAGCCTTTTTGTATGTAATTATGCCCCAAATTTCGCCGTTTTTACTGAAAGCTTTCATTTCGCCCTCTGCTACGTCGTTTTTGTATGGCGTTTCGGATTTAAGTTCACCGCTAGGATAATAACTTTTGGCAATTCCGTCCTTAACGCCATTTTTATATGGATATTCTTGTTCAAGTTTGCCGCTCTCGGAGAAAGTCCTCATGATCCCTTCGCGTTCACCGTTTTTGCATGGCGTTTCAGACCAAAGTTTTCCGCCCAAGTAGAAATGCTTCACGACCCCTTCGCATTTACCGTTTTTGTACGTTGCCTCGTGCTTTAACTTGCCGTCATAGTGGTAAGTTCTGTCAATCCCCTCTTTGACGGCGTTTTTGTATGGCGTTTCTTCTTCAAGTCTGCCGTCCTCGAAGAAATGCTTCGCAACTCCTTCGTTTTTACCGTTTTTGTATGGAACTTCTGCTTTAAGTTTTCCGTTCTCGTAGAAAAACCTCGCGATCCCTTCGAATTTACCATTTTTTAACGGTATAATGTATTGTCGCTTGCCGTTCTTGTAGTAGCCGCGCTCCTCTACCGCCTCGCCGTTAATACAGAGCTTTTCGCTCTTCCAGTCCTCATCTGAATATCGGTGCGATCGCATCTTCGTTTTACCCGAGAGTAAATTGCCGTCCGTATCCACGCACTTGTCCTCATCAAGATACGCCGTTATCTTCAAGATATAAAGCTTGTAGTCCGCGTTCACGTCCTTGTCCACGCTCACGTCTTCGTCCTCGTTTGCCGTTGAGGCGTCCGCATTCATAATTTGGCACGTCGTTGCCAGTAAAATAGCGATCAAAACTCTTTTCATCTTGTCTCCTTATTTGCGTTAGCGAAAAATTGCGTGAAATTTAGCGAAATTCGCTTTAAATTTTACAAAATGATAATGCAAATCAATTTGATATAATGCCGCGACCAAAAGGCAAGGAGAGATAAATATGGCTACGAAGCGCGGTTGCCGCGATAACGACGCCGTAAATACGGCAAACCACGACGGGGCGATCAAAGTCGCCCTAGTGGGACAGCCGAATGTGGGCAAGAGCTCGGTTTTGAACGCGATCAGCGGCTCAAAGGCGCGCGTGGGCAACTTTCCCGGCGTAACGGTGGAGAAGACGGTAGCGAGTTTGCGGCGCGGCAACACGATCGTAGAAGTTACCGATCTGCCCGGCACATATTCTCTCAAAACCTATTCGCAAGAGGAGAAAATTACTGGAGAATTTTTGGAAAACGGCGATTACGATGTGATTTTGCAAGTCGTTGAGAGCGCGAATTTGGAGCGCAACCTCACATTCACAGCGGAGCTTTTGCGGCTAAATCGCCCGATGATAATCGCCTTAAATATGATAGATGAAGCGCGCAAAGACGGCATTGAGATAGACGAAAAGCAACTTTCCGTGATTTTGGGCGCGCCGTGCGTCAAGGTGAGCGCGACTAAGAAAGAGGGACTGCAAACCCTAATCGACGCGATCGCGGGGGGCGACTTTAAGACCTCGCAAAAACTCGCCTTTTCGGATGCGACCGAGACGGCGATCGCGGAGGTGGCGAATTTTTTGGCGAGTTGCGGCGAGGACGAACGCGCTGTTTTCTCCGATCGCGATCTCAGATCAATCGCGCTTGATTTGATTTTCGGCGAGGAAAAAACTTTCGCCGCGATCCACGATAAAGCGTTATTCGCTAGGTTGCAACCCGCGCTGAACGCCGCGTTAGAGCCCTTATACGCCAAATACGAGACGCGCGATCTAGGCGCGATCTTGCTTATGGAAAACCGCGCGTTCGCGAAAGGCGCGGCGCAGGAGACTTCGCGCCAAAACGCGCCGAAGGCGAAAACTTCGCTCACCGACAAAGCCGATCGCGTTCTTTTGCACCCGATTCTAGGTTTGCCGATCTTTTTATTTTTGATGTGGGCGTTATTTCAGGCTACATTTACGCTTGGCGAACCGCTAATGGGCGTCATTGAATACGGCTTCGACGCGCTCTCTGAGATCGTAAACGCGAATGTCGCGAACGAGGCGATCAGGGGGCTTCTATCGGACGGAATTATCGGCGGCGTGGGATCGGTGATCGTCTTTTTGCCGAACATTATGATTCTTTTTCTCGGAATCGCCCTCCTTGAGACCACGGGCTATATGGCGCGGGCGGCGTTTCTTTTGGACGGGTTTTTACACCGCTTCGGCTTGCACGGCAAATCGTTTATACCGCTCATAAGCGGCTTTGGTTGCTCGGTGCCGGCGTTTATGGCGACGCGCGTCTTGAAAAACGATCGCGATCGTCTATTGACGCTCTTTATCATCAACTTTATGAGTTGCGGCGCGAGACTTCCGGTATATGTTTTGTTTGTCGGCGCCTTTTTCGGCGCGGCGGCGGCGGGCAACGCGCTTTTTGGAATTTACATCGGCGGGGCGATCGTGGGGCTCGTAATGGCGAAAGTTCTGCGCTCGTTTTTCCTGCGCGGACCCGACGAGCCCTTTGTAATGGAGCTGCCGCGTTACCGCGCGCCCTCTTTATTGCTCGTCTGGCAAATGGTCTGGGGCAAAGCGAAAATGTATCTCAGAAAGGCGGGGACGTTTATCCTCGCGGCGGCGCTTTTGATTTGGTTCGCGTCTTCGTATTCGGTTTATGAAAATCAGATCGCGGCGGAAACGACGATCGTCGGCGCGACGGCTGAGATCGCAAGCGATCAAAGAACGACAGTTGAGATCGCAAGCGATCAAGGCGCGGCGGAAAAAGCCGAAAAAGCGCGGCTGGCGCAACTCCAACTTGAAAATAGTTATTTAGGCGCGGCGGGCAAAATTATCCAGCCAGTTTTCGCGCCCTTTGATTTGGATTGGAAAGCGAGCGTGGCGCTTGTAACGGGCTTGGCGGCGAAAGAGGTGATCGTCTCTACTTTGGGCGTTTTATACTCAATTGATATGGATACGAGCGAGGAGAGCGAGACGCTGCAACAGGCTTTGGCGGCGGCGTTTGCCCTACCGAGCGCGGTTGCGTTTTTGGCGTTTATAATGTTTTACAATCCGTGCCTCGCGGCGACTGTGGTATTCAAAAACGAAGCCGGCGGCGTGAAATACGCGGCTTTATTATTCGTATTTACCACGATCGTGGCGTA
This sequence comes from Helicobacteraceae bacterium, assembly GCA_031286325.1. Lineage (GTDB taxonomy): Bacteria > Campylobacterota > Campylobacteria > Campylobacterales > SZUA-545 > JAIRNH01. The sequence continues at coordinate 80,551 of JAITUT010000005.1, read as the reverse complement.
TGCGGCGGCGCTCGTCGCCTTTGGCGTTACAAGCCTATTAGTTTAACTTCGCGCGGGGGCAAACCACGCGAGAATTACGCGTTTTCTCGTGATTACTGGTTTGAGCGGAGGCGCGGCGTTGCGATCTAGGACAAGCGAAGCCGTTTTGTTTTAAGGCTTTGCGCCGCTAACGCGACGCGTATCCATCAACGTCTATTATTCCCATTGTGATCGCGGCGATAAACGAGGCGAGCGGAGCGGCAATTTTCGTGGGTTAAGGGCAAAGCCCTTTCTCGCGACGAAAACCTTGTCCCCGTTGCGAGAAGTCGGTAAGCGGACGAATTTTGCTTGTCCGCGAAGTAAAGATTAGCTATAATTTGCGCCGCTTTTGGACAGGTGGGTGAGTGGCTGAAACCACGTCCCTGCTAAGGACGGATATTGGGCAACCGGTATCGAGGGTTCGAATCCCTCCCTGTCCGCCACCCCATAAAACATTCAGAAATCCGTAAAATTTCTTTAAGTTTAAGTTTTGTTTAATTAGTTTTCGTCCGAACTTTAATCTTTCCATAGATATAATCTTGCTTATGTTGAAAATTTGCAAGCAAAAGTTTAATGATAAGTTAGACAAGCCGCGCGGAATAGGGTAAAAAGTGCTTAATGTGAGCGAGCGAATCGGTAAAATCAAAGCTGTCGGCGTGCGTTTGCGCCCCGATTCGCCCGCGCTCGGCGCGTATTTTTTGGAGTTGCAAGCATTTTTGGGCAAGCTCGCGATAGAGACTTTGCTGGGCGAAACTGACGCGGAGACGCTCAATTCTGGCTTTGAGGCGAACGGCTCGGCAACGCGCGTAACGGGCGTAGATGAATACGCGCTTTATTCCAAATCAGACCTGCTGATCAGCGTCGGCGGGGACGGCACTTTGATCGCGCTCGCGCGGCATAGTTTCAAATACGAAAAACCAATTCTGGGCGTGAATCTCGGCAATTTAGGATTTTTGACCGATATCGCGAAAGACGGGATTAAAGAGGCGATCGAACGCGTTTTGCGCCACGATTATGAGATAGATCGCCGAATGATTATTCAAATTAACGCCGAGCTAGACGGCAAAAAGCAAGTTTTGCACGCGATCAACGACCTCGTAATCCGCCACCAAAAGATGAAAATGGTGCATACCGAGCTCATCATTGACGGCGTTTTGGCGAATGTCTATTACGGAGACGCGCTGATCGTGGCGACTCCTACGGGCGCGACGGGCTACAACCTTTCGGCGGGCGGACCTATCGTCTATCCGTTGGCGAAAAATTTTATCTTCACGCCGATCTGCCCGCACTCGTTAAATCAACGATCGCTTGTGTTGCCCACGCACTTTGACGTGGAGTTAAAAATCCGCGAAAAGCACGGCGTCTTGATAATTGACGGGCAAGACTCAATCCCAATGACGATGAACGACAAACTTTCAATCGCGATGAGCGATTCGTTTGTGAAGATGGTGCGCTTTTCGGGGTCGAACTTTTTTAACGCGATACGCGGGAAACTTAGTTGGGGCGATCGGCAATGAAAAGGCGCGGGAGGAAACGCTATGACGATGTTTGAATCTTTACTATTGGGCGTCGTCGAGGGCTTGACGGAATTTTTACCGATCTCGTCTACCGGGCATTTAATTTTAGTTTCGCAGATTTTCGGCATAGAGCAGAGCGAGAGCCACAAAAGTTTTGAGATCGCGATCCAATTAGGCTCTATTCTGGCGGTGGTCGCGATCTACTTCCGCAGATTTCTCGGCGATTTCAACCTGCTCGGCAAACTCGCGGTCGCGTTCGCGCCCACGGGCGCGGTCGGGTTTTTGCTCTATAAACACATTAAAACGCTCTTTGAGAGCGGAGTCGCAGCGTATTCGTTAATAATCGGCGGCTTGGTCTTGATCGCGATTGAACTTTTCAAAAAATCGGAGGCAAACACGATCGCCGTTGAAAACATAACCTACAAAAAAGCTTTCGCGATCGGTTGCGCCCAATGTTTTTCAATGATTCCGGGCACAAGCCGCTCGGCGGCTACGATCATCGGCGGTTTGTTGTGCGGTTTGGATCGCAAAACGGCGGCGGAATTTTCGTTTCTTTTAGCGGTTCCCACGATGCTGATCGCGACATCGTACGATTTGCTGAAAAATTACGACAAATTCAGCGCGAACGAAACGGCGAATTTGCTCGTAGGGTTTATTACGGCGTTTGTCGTGGCTCTTGTGGTTATTAAAACCTTTTTGCGGTTTATAAGCAAAATAAATTTCATTCCGTTCGGGATTTACAGAATCGCGATCGGATTGTTGTTTATTTTTATTATATTAAGATGAGGAAGAAAAGATGAAAGAGTTAAACGCGGTTCATTTCAGCAAGATCAGAAATTTTTCTCTGTGGATAGATTATTTGGATCGCGAGTTTCTGGCGGAAAAACTTAACGTGTATTTAGACAAGCTAGGCAAAGGAATTACCACAAATCCCGCTATATTTCAAGCGGCGTTAGCTAACTCAAAGCTGTATGCAAAAGAGATTGAGAGTATGTCTAAAAAAAATATCCGACCAAAAAAAATTTACGAAACTTTAGCGATCGCGGACGTGCAAAAAGCCGCCGATCAACTATCAGAAATTTTTAATAAACAAGACGGATTCGTGAGCATTGAAGTTGATCCGAATTTAGCGCGTGATCGCAAGGCTACGCTTGATGAGGCAAAGCGGCTTCATAAAGCGATCGGCAAAGAGAATGTAATGATCAAAATTCCCGCGACAACGGAGTGCGTTCCCGCGATCAAAGAGCTGCTTGATTTGGGCATTCCAACTAACGCGACTTTGGTCTTTCACCCCGATCAAACGCGCGAAATTTTACGCGCTGTGAGAAGCAGCGAAACGCCGCTTGTGATTAGCGTTTTTGTGAGCCGCTTTGACCGCGCGGTAGATGGGGCGATGCCCGATCATCTGCGGATGAAAACGGGGATTATGAACGCCGCGTGGCACTACAATTTAATCCGCGAGGCGAATCGCCCGAATACGCGCGCCTTGTTCGCCAGTACTGGCGTGAAAAAGGGCGAACAGAGCGCGAAGATCAGCGGCAAGGGCATAAGCGCGCGCGGCAAGAGGATTGATCCCGATTACTACATTAGAGAGTTAATTTCGGAGGATTCTGTGAATACCGCGCCGCTCGCGGCGATCGACCACTTTTTGCTCAACCCAAACACTACGGCGAAATTGCCAATCCCGCAAAAGACGATTGATGTTTTTATTGAACGTTTCAAGTTCTATAAAGTTGATTTCAACGCTGTGGCGGAGCAGCTGATGAAAGAGGGCTTGGAGCAATTCCAAGCGGCGTTCGCCGATATATTAAATCAGATAAAATCACAGAAACCTTAAACGCAAGGAGTGAAAATGGCGGTTGAAATAAATGTGGCGGAGCTAACCTTTGAGGTTACGGAGCGCGTCAAAGGGTATCTCAAAACCCTCGTAAACAAGAAAGGCAGCGACCTGCACATTAAATCTGGTCAGAAAATTATGGGGCGCATTAGGGGCGATATTTCACCGATCAGCGAAGATTTGATGACGCGCCAAGACGCCCTCACGATGGCGAAAGAAATGTTGCGCGGGCGCTTTGGCGAGCTGGTGAGCAACAAAGAGATTGACTTCACATTCCAGTTGGACGAAAAATACCGCTTCCGCGTCAATGCTTTTTTCCAAAAAGACGGTTTGTCGGCGGTTTTCAGAACGATCCCTACCGAAATTAAGACGATCGAGGAGCTAGGTTTGCCCGCGGCGCTTAATCAGCTCGTAGAGAAAAAGCGCGGACTCGTGCTGGTTACGGGCGTAACGGGCAGCGGCAAATCTACGACTTTGGCGGCGATTATAGACGCGATCAACCGCAAGCGCAAAGAGCATATTATCACGATTGAAGACCCGATCGAATTTGTGCATCAGGATAAGAGCTGCATTATCAACCAGCGCAGTATCGGCGAGGATACTTTGAGCTTCGCAAACGCCCTGCGCGGCGCGTTGCGCGAGGATCCAGACATCGTGCTTGTGGGCGAGATGCGCGATCTTGAAACCATTGAGATCGCGCTCCACGCCGCCGAGACTGGACACCTCGTCTTTTCCACGCTCCACACATTGGATAGCAAAGAGACGATTAACCGCGTTATCGGTATGTTTCCAAAAGAGGAGCAAAACCGCGTGCGGCTAACGCTGGCGAGCGTTTTGGCGGGCGTGGTTTCGCAACGGCTTGTAAAGACTTTGGACAACAAACGCGCCGCCGCGCTGGAAATCCTGTTGGACACGCCGCGCGTGATTGATTTGATTATGAATTATCGCGACGACGAGGTGCAAGACGCGCTGGCGGAGGGGCGGCACATTTACGGTACGCAGACCTTTGACCAGCACCTTCTCGAAATGTTCAACGCGGGCAAGATCAGCGAGGATGACGCATTGTCCAACGCTAACAGCCCCGACGACCTTAAAATCAAAATCCGCGGCGCGATCGCCGAAAAATATGACGCGCCCAAAGACAGCGGCGTAATCGGTATCAAGGCGGCGGCGTTCTAAACGCCCTTTAGAAAAGCTGTATTAGGAAGTCCGCGATCTCGTAGTTGCGGACTTCTCCGCAAAATCGTCAATTGTGAAAAACCCGCAACAACTCGCTATTGTTTTTATAAAAAGCGCGCTATAATTAAAATATGGCAGAAAGTCAAAAACATTTATCTCATAAATTTCAAATTGACTTGGGGAGCTTTTACACCCCCGAACATCTTGTTGAGATCGCTTTTAAGATCATCGGGCGAAATATAGAAAACACAAAAGATTTTGTGTTGGCTGATACTTCTTGCGGTTACGGTTCGTTTCTTCTCAGTAAATCTTTTAAGAAAATCCTCGGCGCGGATATTGACGAGCAAGCGATAAGTCAAGCAAAGAAAAAAACGACAAATGTCGAATTTTTTGTAAATAATTCACTTAAAAATATCTCTCGCCAAAGTTTTAATTTGAGCGAAAAAGACAAACTCATCATAATTGGCAACCCGCCCTATAATGATACAACTTCCATAATTCGCCGCGAAATGAAAGATAAAGCTTTAACTGATGAAATTGACCAAGATGTAAAAACTCGTGATTTAGGTATGTCGTTTTTGCTCTCTTACGATAAATTAAAAGCCGATTACATCTGCATTTTGCATCCGCTTTCATATCTGATTAAAAAAACCAATTTTGCTTTACTCCGCAAACTGGCGAAAAATTATAGATTAACAGATAGTTTAATCATTAGCTCGCGCGAATTCTCCGACACTTCTCGCTCAATGGCGTTTCCGATTTTGATCGCTTTTTATAAGCGAGATCAAGAAGGAATGGATTATGATTATATTAAAGATTATGGGTTTAAGGTCAAAGACGATGGTGTTTTTCGCTTGTCTGATTTTGACACAATCGCCAATTATGTGCAAAAATATCCTAATAAAAAATATCTCAACGAGCAAGATAAACCAGTTGCGAAATTTTGGACTTTGCGAGATATAAACGCTTTGCGGAGAAATCGCACTTTTATTGATAGCGACACTTATAATACAGTTTATGTCTTAATGGAAAAATTGCCATATTACTGCTATATAGATGTTTTCAAGCAATATGTTGATAAAATGCCATATTTTATTGGAAATTGCGATGTGATTATTGACAACGACGAATTTATCAAAATTAAAGAGTGTTTTATTTATCAGAGCGTTAAAACAAATCCGGTTTTGCGAAATATAGAGTTTCGTGAAACTCCAGACGCCAAACTTAAAATAGACAACTATTTTAAGAAATTGTTGACTAAAAAATTAGGAGAAAAATATGCCGCAAATTTTAATTAACAAAGAAGCTTTGCAATAGCTCTATTCTTAACTCCAAAACTCGTTTTTAATCATCTCGTACTTTCGCGCTTTCAAATCGTCCGGTATTCCCCTCAAAGAAGGGAACTCATTAGCAATTTCTTCACAAATAGTATGGAGCAAAGTATCGCCGAGAATATTGGAATATTTTCCGCGCAGAGCTTTCTCGTACCAATCAATCAAATTTTTCTCCGTAACTATGCTTTGTATTCGATTGCGCCAACCGATTTGATTTAACAGAGAAACAATCAGTTTTTCCTCCGCCTCTTTACACACAATTACAATTTTATCGCTTGAAACGCCATCAACAATTCCTTCCGCCAATTCCTCGCTTAAAGCCAAATGTTTAATTTGAACCGCCGGACCCCAGTTGGAATACATATCAAGACCTCTGTCTGCAGCATTAGTTGCGCCGAGGCGATAAACCTTAGCGTCTTGAATGCTTTTGCTGTCTTGCGCGTCTATGCGCATAATCATTTTGGCAAAGTCAGAAAACTCTGTTAACAATTCGTGTTTATTGGGATTTATTGAAATCTCAACTTTTAATTCCAAGGCGGAAACGAGCGTAGAAAACATAGCAAAAACGACAATTTCATAAATTTTGTCAATGCTACGTTTTAACCCCGATTCCACACGAAACGAATTAATAAGATCAAGGACTTTGAAATCCGCCGCTGTAGAGTTACGGCAATAATCCAAAGCGGTTGCAAGTTGCGCGTGTTTATTCGAAAAGCGATCGTATATGTATGCTTCTACCGCGCCGTTAGTTTTTACGTTTTCGTCGCCGAGAATTTGTAATACTTGCGGCGGTATAGCGTTGGCTTCGAACAAATTGTCTTGGAATTTAGCCGAACTTGTACAAATCTGCCCTAACAGCAAAAGGCTAATATCGTCGCGCCATTTCTTGCTTGGATTGCGATAATCATCAAGGTTTAACAGGTTAAGTTTCCCGCTTGAAATCCTATGATGATAAAGTATTTCGGCGATTTGAATTGGCTTGTACTGTGGCGTTCGCGATTTCTTTATGATTTTGTCGAGCGACGCTTTCGCTTCCTTGATATTCATTGTTTTTGCTCCATTCGTATTTTTTTAACGCCTTAACCATTTGTTCGGCGACCGCTTTTATAACAGGTACGGCTACGCTGTTTCCCGTTTGCTTTTTTATATCGCCGTAAGGCGCGATTATCTTAAAAGAATCGGGAAAACCTTGTAACCTCAACATTTCTCTTTCGGATAGACGACGCTCATTATTGACAAGAATATAATTCGCGGAAGCCCCCGCTCTTAAAGCGCAAGAAAAATAGTGCGGCGTAATAGAGCCGCCTACATTTTCGTGGGTAATATACGGACGTTTTAGAACGGTTTTCATACGTTCAAAGCGACTTTGCTTAATTCTGTCTTTTACCCAAAGCGAACGACTAATATCATTATCGTCTTCGAGAACATCGGAGAGAGAAAGTCTTTTGTTAAACGAAACGGGGTTTGGAAACATAAAGTCAACATTATCCAGAAATCCGCAAATAATAATTCGTTCCCGTTTTTGCGGAACTCCAAAATCAAGAGCGTTCAACACCTTTGAAAAAACGCGATACCCTAACGCTTCTAAGTGAGCGATAATAGTCTGGAATGTTTTCCCTCCGTTATGCGCGGTAAGGTTGCGTACATTTTCAAGCATAAAAGCGGGCGGATTTTTATCTTTTAGTATTCGTTCTATTTCAAAAAATAAAGTGCCTTGCGTTTCGTGATTAAACCCCTCTTTATCTCCGATAATACTAAACGGTTGACAAGGAAATCCCGCGAGCAGAATATCAAATTCAGGTATATCGTTAGAGCGAATTTTAGTTATATCGCCGCGAGGTTGTTCGCCGAAATTCGCGGCGTATGTTTTTGCGGCTTGTTCGTCCCATTCGGAGGAAAACACGCATTTTCCGCCGACGTGCTCAAAACCAAGCCGAATACCGCCAATGCCCGCAAACAAATCGATAAATTTGAAGTTGTTCCATTTTGAACTGTAGTTTGGCGACAGATATTCTATGTTTTGCGGAATATCAATCAATATATCTAATAGCGATAACTGTTGAATGTTGACAGAGGAATCTTCGATAGATGTAAGTTTACAGGCGGGTCTTGTCTGCCGCATAATTTTTCAACCCCTTTCATTAAGGATTAGCCCCATATATCCCAATTGTACCATAATCTAACGAACAAGTCGGGGGCAAATTTTATCGGCGCGCGAGGAACGGCGATCCGTCGTCTCAATATGTTGATGATTGTGGTTACAAACCATTCTCAATCTCTGTCATAGAAAGAATCTTTACAATAGCTCTATTCTTTGCCCCAAGCTTTCAAAAAAATGTTTCGAAATACGCCGCGAATTGTTTCGCGGTGCGACCGCTGCGGCTCGCGCGCAACGCCGTGTAACGTTTAGCCTCAACGCGCAAAAGTTCTACGAATTTCTCGCGATCGTCGCCGCTTAAAGCCGCGATCCGTTCGGCGAAATGCGCCTCCGCCGCGCGCAAAAAACCCTCCAAATCGCCGCCGTAGAAACTCAAAACCAAGCCAAAGCGATCCGAAAGCGACAACTTTTCTTCCACAATATCCGCGTAGTGGAGTTCGCCCCGCTCGCCCGCTACGATCGCGCCGTCATTGTCGGACGCGCTCTCGCTAACCAAATGGCGGCGGTTTGAGGTGGCGTAGAGGCGCAGATTTTCGGGCGGCAACTCAATCGAGCCCTCCAAAACGCGCTTCAAACCTTTGTAGCCGCTCTCATTCGCCTCAAAACTCAAATCGTCGCAAAAGATCACGAAACGAAACGGCTCGCCCTCGATCAGATCGGCGATCAGCGGCAACTCGGCGAGGCGGTCGCGATCAACCTCAACGAGTCGCAAACCGCGCCCTTTTAACGCGTTAAACACGGCTTTAATTAGGCTTGATTTGCCGCACCCGCGCTGCCCCCACAAAAGCGCGTGGTTAGAGGCTTTGCCCGATAGAAAAGCATCCGTGTTCGTAAGCAACGCCGTCTTTTGCGCCTCTATATTTAACAGGTTATCAAGCAAAATCGGATCGAGTCGCCGCGCGATCTTAAAGCCGCGATCGCCGCCCAGCCAGATCGCCGCCTCTGTCGTTTGCCAATTGATTTTGTCCATAACGCGAATTATGCCGTGTGAATTTTGAGCGCGCGAAATTGCGCGATCCCGCCGCGCTTAATAACGCGGCGAGCAAAAGCTATTTAGTACCGTAGTTATAGATCAGAGCGAGTCTGCCCGATGTGAATTTCTCCGCTCCGTTCTGAGCATACGCGTCATCGTTGCGCCCGCGACTCACCAACGCGAGTCTCGCGCTGAAGTTTTTATTCATCGCGTATTCCGCGACAAAGTCCAACTCGCTCGCCTTGCCGCCGTCCTCGTCATTATCCCCTTTAGACAGATCAAAAACTCCGTAGAGCAAGTTGAGATTCAAGCCGCCAACTTCGTAGCCAACGCCGCCGTAGATCGTTTTCACGCCGTTCGTTAAGAAGAGTGCGCCGTCCTCAAAGGGCGTTATATTTTCGCCCACGACGCCGCTAAGCAGATTCGGCGCGCCCTCTTTGTCGCCCGCTTTGCCAAGCCCCGCGTAAATTTTGAGCCCTTCGGCGGGATTTACATTCGCCGTTACGTGAAGAAAATTGTCGTCTTCTTCGGCTAATTTGCTGTCGCTTTTGCTGATCGTGTATGCCGCGCTCACGCCGACAAACTCGTTTTCATACGCGATTTTGCCGCCCGTCCAATTCGCGACTTCGGGAATATGGTAGAACCAAGGCTCAATTTTCAAGCCCTCGACAGGCGCGATCGTGATGTCTAAAACGCCCGCGCCGTTGCCGTTTACGCCGTTCGCCGTATGGAAGTTGTCAAAACCCGCATTGTAGCCGTCGTAATCCGCCGTAGCGTAAGCGCGCGTCCAGCCGCCTACGATCGTTACGAAATCGTGCGGCGTTAAAACGCCCACAAGCGCCTCGTGATAGTCGCCCAGCCACTCCAACTCAACATATTGCCGACCCGCTACGATCGTAGCGAAGCCGTTTGTCCAAGTGAGGTTCGCGGTGTGAAAGACGGTGTTGTCGTTTTCGGCTTGTTCGCCGCGAACTTTGGGGTCGCCATCCGCCCAAGTAACCCAGTCGCCCTCGTGCGATTCGGCGAGTTTGCGGTTCATTCTCGCGCCCATATTGAGGCTCGCGCCGTTTGCTATCTCGCCCGTATTGTAGAGGACATTGAAAGAGCCTTGCAAAATGCCGCTCTTTTCGGGTTTACCAGCGTTTTTTTCCTCGTCGTTGAGGTTCCATTTGTCGTATTGACCGTAGAGCAGGGCTTCAAGCTTCGCCTCGCCTTTGGCGTCCGCCGCTAACGCGCCGCTCGCCGCTACAAGCGCGGCCGCGGCGATTAAACTAAGTTTTTTCATACTAATCCTTTTGCGTCTTTTGCGGAAACAAAGTTCCCGCTGCTACCAAAGACTTTTAGCCTTTGGAAACTCCCGAAATTTACCGTTTTGCTCTTTGCCCCAAAAATCCGTGATTTTGGAAACCCCATTCGCAGGGCAAATAATAAACCGATTTGCCTTAAAACCCGCGCGGCGAAAAAAGCCGCAAAGAAAACGGCTATTGTAATGAAAAAAGTTATATAAAACGCTTAATGTTACCAGCGGATACGCGCGGGACTTTTACGTTTGTTTTTGGGGTCAAAGAGCTCCGCCCCCTCAAAGCCCTCCAAACCAGCTTGAGCGATCTCGCTCGCTCGCGCGCTGCGGCGATCCAAAAATTCCGCGCTCCCGCACGGGTGTTTGAAACAATCGCGGCGATTTTCTACATTTTGAAAAGTTTCGCGGATTGAGACGTAACTTTCGCCCTGCGGCGCGTGCCACAAAAAGGGAGGAATTGAGAGGTGCGTTACGAATTTGCTTGGGCGCGGCGCGTCTATGGGATACGCGAGGGTAAAGACTTTTGCGCCGCTTTGATCGGCTAATTTAATGTTATAGACGCCTTTACCGCGCGGCGAATAGGCTTTCGGGGCAAAAATTTCGCCCCGCAAATCGGCGCTGATGTTCGCCTCGGTTTTATCGTCAAACGCGTAACCCGCCGCGCCCGCGTCCGCGCTCCCCATTATGCGCGCCCACTCTTTTGAGGCGACGTTTTGGATCAGGCTTTCAAGAGGTTTCGCTCCTTTGCCGAAACCTTCGCTGTGAGCGATCTCTTTTGGGTAAAAGTAGTCGATTGAGTAGGCGACCCCGACGTTTTCACCGTGCGTAAAGGCGTCGTGAATATTGGCGCGGCCATAGACAAATGTGGTTTCGCGCGCTTTGCCGCACATAAATTCTTCTCCCGAAACGCAGCCCGCCCCCCAGATCGCCGCGCCCGAAATAGGCTCGTAAGCGCCGCCGTTGTCCTCTACGATCGTGATGTTAAAGTCCTGCGAGGCGCGGCGCAATACGATCGGCGCCGCGGGTTTGGCGAGATCGCGCTCAAAGTTCCAGCGCGATTTGATTCTAGCCTCGCCGAAAAGTCCCGCCGCGCCCCAATCCGCCGCGCTTATGCGATCTTTGTCAAACCACGACTTTAACGGCGAATTTTTTTGCGTGAAGATCGCGGGTTTTGACGGGCGGCTATAGTTGCCGTCCGTGTAATTTTGCATAATCTTGCCTAAGAAACCTACCGCCTGCGCCGTGAAACTCACCTCTATCGCCGCCCCCTCGCCCTCATTCGCGTAATATGTCCATTTATTATCGCCGATCGCGCGATCGGAGGAGAAGCTAAGCTGCGAAATTTTGTAACCCGCCGGCACAACTTTAACAAGCGCGCCCAAAAGCCCGGCGGAGACTTTGCCGCTCTTAGGATCGCGGTGTGTGTAGCCGCCCGCGATCACGCAGCCTAATTTGTAGTCTTCGGCGTTTACTGAAATACCGTTTCGCGCCGCCGCGGAGAGTTGGTTTGCCGCGCGGTATTTGGCGTCGCCCGAACTTACGCACGCGCCGCTTTCAATGTCGTTCGCGGCAAATTCAGCGTCCTCAATCCGCAAACGGAACTCCCCGACATCGTTGAATGAAAAGCCCAAAGCGCCCACGCCGTCTTTGAAATTTAATTCAAAACCGCTCCAAATATCTTCGCCGCTGGGCTGTCCGCGATCTTCGTTCCACACGATCTTGTATCGCAGCGCCGTGCTCTTTTGATCGTAGCCCGCCGCGCCTTTTTCGCCCGCGATAATTTGCGCGTAGTTGTAGAACTTTTCCGCGACAAGCGGCTTCGCCTCCAAATCGGCGTTTAATATGTAAGCGCCGGGGCGCACGGCGAATGTCGCCTCGGAGAGAATTGAAGATTGCCACTTTTTCGGCTGGCGCGCGCCGTAGCACTCGTAGTTTTCCGCATCCTCCGCTTTGGCGATCGCGACATAACGCGCCTCAACTTTCGCTCGCCGCGCCGCGCGATCAGGCTTAAAGGCAAATTCGGCGAAGTTGTTGCCGATCGGTTTTTTGCCGTTCGTTACGAAGCGGCGCTCGTCGGCATTGATAACGCGCCCTTGCCAATCTGTGAGGGCGCGAGCGGCTGCGCCCGCGCTATCAACTTCCACAATTCTCGCGCAAACAAAGGCGTTTAACGGCTCGCCGCTTTTACTGCCGATCCTAACTTTAGCAATTTCGCCGACCTCTTTTGTGAAAATCAGAGCTTTGTCTGGATCGCCGCGAGATAAAAAGACCTCTTTGTGGGTGGCGAGATTGCCGTCCCAGATCGTAAGATCGGGAATTTTTGCCGCTTGCGCCGCACTTGCCGCGAGGGTTTGCGCTAAAAGAGAGACGAATATGATCGCCATTATCTTTAATTTTGACATTTAAAATCCTTTCTTTTGGTAGATTTCCGTTTTAGGATAGATTAAGTGAAATATAACAAGTAACTAATTCTTTAAGAATTATTAATATCACTTCGGAAGTCTTATTAAGAATTTTTTAAGATTTTGATAGTTGCGAAAAATAATGAAAACGGCGGGATCGTTGAGAGCCGCTAAAGGGCGGGCGCACGGCTTCGCAAAGCAACCCCTCGCGAGGAGCGCGGGACAAGAGCTTTACTTTTCTATTGGAAACCCTCGCGCCCGTAATGACGAGAAAAACATTTGCCAACAAGCGGTATTGTAGAGCCTCAAAACCTATAATCTGATCGCGCTAGCGTATATGTAGGGGCGAACTGCGTTCGCCCGATTCAGCGGCAAGCAAAGATCGCGGCAAACGCGCTTTAACCAAATTTCGCTAAATTTCACACAATTTTTTACCAATGCAAAAAGGAGACAAGATGAAAAGGGTTTTGATCGCTATTTTACTGGCGACGGCGTGCCAAAGCGCAAGCGAAGATTACAAAGTTTATGACTTGGACAAATTGGGCGAAACGGCGCGTATTGACGACAAGGGCAAGTGTATGGATATGGACGGCAATTTGCTCCCCGACAAAGCGGAGTTAAAAAAATGGCACACAAAATACAATACGTTCTTGGGACGGGATTACAACAATATGATTAAAACGTACTGTGTTGACGGCGAGGCGATAGAAGAGCGCGGCTACTATGAGAGTGGGGGACTGGACTATACCGTGCCAATAAAAAACGGTAAATACGAAGGGGTTAAGAAGCATTTCGGCGGTAGCGACAAACTTATAACTACAACACCATACAAAAATGGTGTCGTGGACGGGATTAAGAAAGGTTATTACGAGAGCGGCAAACTTTACTTCGAAAGACCATACAAAAACGACGTCAAAGACGGGATTGAGAAAACTTATTACGAGAACGGCAGACTTGGAATGGAAATACCATACAAAAACGACGTCAAAGACGGGATTGAGAAAACTTATTACGAGAACGGCAACTTAAAGCAAGAAACCGCGTGGAAAAACGACATACTAGAGGGCGAAATGAAAGTTTTCAGAGAAAACGGCACAATTTCCACCCTAGTTACATACAAAAATGATAAGGTAATAAGCGGCGTTTGCTATAAAACGAACGGCAAAAAAGTACCTTTCACCGAAGCAGAGCTAGAAAATTCGCGTAACAGACTCAATGCAACTTGCGATTGAGTCGCACGATCGTTATTGCGGATATTAAACAATATAATATGATAACGGACGAACACAGTTCGCCCGATTCAGCGGGGAGCTTAGGATCGCGGCAAAATAGCAGCGATTTTTGAGGATTCAAGAGGCGACGTCTTTGGTCGCAAAGAGAGTTTTGTTCCCATGAAAAATTATTTGCCTGATATGTCCAGCATCCGATCCAGCGCGACTCGCGCGAATTTCACATCGTTTTCATCTACGAAAATCTCGTTAATAAACTCGCCGCGATCAATAGATTCCAAAACCGCGAGCAAATCGGAGAGGCGCGTCTCGTTCATCGTGGGACATTCGGGTTTAGTCGCGCTCAAAACAAATGTATTTTCCTTGCCTTTGCCCGCCTCGCGCAGGCGATTAACGAGATTAAATTCCGTGCCGACCGCAATTTTTTGTTTTGACGGCAACTCGCGCGCAAACTTAATAATCTGGCTTGTGCTGCCGACAAAATCCGCTTTCGCCACAACCGCGGGATCGCATTCGGGGTGCGCCGCGATCAAAATTCCCGCGTATTTTTCGCGGTAAAAATCAACATCGCGCGGGGTGAATAATTGATGCACTGAGCAGAAGCCGTCAAAGCAAATCATACGCGCGTTCGCAAGATCGCCCAAGTCTAAGCCCGATCGCAAAACCGCCGCGCTCAAACCCATTTTCGCCGCGAGGTTTAGCCCCAAACAGCGATCAGGCGCAAAAAAAATACGTTTCTCGGAAGCGGCGCCGCCTTGCTCCAAAGCCCAGCGCAAAATCCGCTCCGCATTCGCGCTCGTGCAGATTGAGCCGCCCATTTTGCCCACGCGCGCTTTCACATCGGCGTTTGAGTTAATGTAGGCGATCGGCAAAATATCGTCTTTCGCGACGCCCTGCGCCATTAACGATCCGATCGCGCGATCAAACATTTCGCCATCAATCATCTTCGCCATTGAGCAGCAGGCGATTTTTGGCATCAAAACGCGCTTAAACGGCGCGATAATTTTCACGCTCTGCGCCATAAAACCCACGCCGCAAAAGATCAGAAATTCTTTCGGATCGCTCGCGGCGCGGCGTGAAAGCTCAAGGCTGTCGCCCATAAAATCCGCGATCTCTACGATCTCGTCGCGCTGGTAATAGTGCGCCGCGATCGCAACGCCGAGCTTCGACTTTAACTCCAAAACGCGCGATCTAATTTCGCTCATTTAACTAACTCTGCGAGCCGATCGCGCAGCTCCAAAATTTCGCGCTTTTTCTCTATAAATTTGTCGCGGTTCGCAAAGAGCCTCGCGGTCGTCTCCAAAATCACTTCCGATACCTCTAGCCCGTTCTCGCGCATTGTGTTGCCCGTCTCGGTAATATCCACGATCGCGTCTGCCAAACCCACAAGCGGAGCTAACTCAATAGAGCCGTAGAGTTTCACGATGTCCGCCGCGATCGCGCGATCGGCGAAGTATTTTTTTGTGATGTTTGTCATTTTGGTCGCGACTTTCACGCTGGGTTTTTTGGGGTCTAAAAATTTGCCTTGCGGCACGCCGAGGACGACTTTACAGCGCCCGATTTTGAGGTCTAGGAGCTCCGTAACGGGCGAATCCTGCTCCAAAAGAACGTCTTTGCCGCAGACGCCTAACTCCGCCGCGCCGCGCGTAACATAGGTCGGCACATCTTGCGAGCGCACTAAAAGGAAGCGAAATCCCGCGCGATCTAAGATGAGTTTGCGGTTTTCAAAGGCGAAGTCGCCGCCGAAAAGACGTTTGAAAAATTCAAGCGTATCTTCGGCGATGCGCCCTTTGGGCAAGGCGATTGTAAGCATTTTAGCTCCCCATTTTTGGGGGCTATTTTAGTGAATTACTCTTTCGAGAGGATCGCGGTAATCAAAAAGTTGGCGTTCGTGTTGTTCGCTTTGGCGATCTCAGAAAGCGACTGGTTGGCGTTCGCCGCGTAGCCTTTGGCTGAGAGTTTCGCGACAAATTCATCGCTCGTAACGTTAAATAGCGGCGCTAAATCGCTCACGGGCGCTCTTTGAGCGCGCGATGAAATTTCTTTCGCTCCGTTTACGCCGTTACTCGGCACAAAGATGAAAAACGCCGCGCCGACCGCGATCATCGCCGCGAGCGCCACGTGGGTAACGGGCTTGCCAAAGTGCGCGATCGTGGATTTCGCGTGATTAACGAGGTGCAGAGCAACGACCGCGATCATTGCCACGCCGATATATTCGTGCATTAAATGTAACGGCGCGTTTTTAATGCCTAAAAACATCGCCAGACCGCTCAAACCCACGACCGCAAATACCGCGATCGTAAGCGCCGTAGAAAACTTGTTCAGTTTCATCTGAAACTCCTTTTTTGAAATTCGCGGCGAATGTTACGCGCCGTTTGTGAAGAAAGCGTAAAACTAATGTAAAGGAAGCGTGAATGTCTAGATTTTAAGAGTTGCGATCGCAAACGCTCAGCCTCCTAAAAAAGAATGCCAAATTACGAACGTGAAATCTAACGCGCTAATTTTGATACCATTCAGGAAAGGCTTGTTTATGAAAAAATTTCTGAAAATCGCGGTGATCGCGGTGAAATTTTTGAGCGCGCTTGTTTTCTATGTATGCGTGTTTGTCTTCTCTTTAGTCGGGCTTGTTGTCTGCGCGGAGCTTTTTTTCGGAGATTTTTGGCGATATATTGAAGCTCCGCCCAAACCGATAGTAAGCGGAGAAATTTTCGTTGCGGACGAGCGCGCGAGCGCGGACGGAGTTTTGCGTTTTCATAGAGAGATTGGCGCGGACTGGTGGACGCGGCACGATATTTATCGGTTAGAGTGTTTCAAAAATTTTGGGTTATGCTTTGACTTTGTCGTGCATTATTTTAATCTTGGGGGTCGCGGTTCCACAATGCTACAAACGTATGTTTATGAGATCGCGGCGTGGGATCAAGATATGGTTGCCGCGTTTCGCGATGATTTTTTTTGCGTTAAATCGTCTTGGTTTCTCGATCTTAAAACCAAAAACGCCTATTATATAAGGACTGTCGACGAAACCGTCCAAAATGACGGGCGTTGCATTGGGTATCACGACGCCGAAGCCCTGCTAATGAACGCGGACGAGGTTCTATCTTACGACGAGGGCAAAGAGTGCGAGAGCGATAACGCCGCGATCCGCGTTTGCCGCTGGGAACAAAACTATTTAGCAAATAAGGAGAATCCATTATCCTTAATTAACGCGGTCAAGAAAATTAGAGCCGAACGGCAACAGTAAAATATCGTTTCCGCGCCGTAATCCGCGAGATCGTTTCGCCTGTTTTTAACCCTCGCGGATTTAAGCGTTTATTGAAGGACTAACGCGGCTTAAACGCAGAGAAAATGAAATTATAAAAGCGGAGTTTAACGCTGCGCGGAATGGCTTATAAGATAGTTTTTCTCCCAGAGGCAAACGCGCTCGCCGCGCTCGCCGTAGTATTTATAGATATAGATTTTATAGAGTTTCTCGTCGCACTCTTCACCGCGATCGTAATAATCAGCCTCAGTCCACTTCATTAACAACGCTTCTTCGCGATCCTCGTCGCAACGCCCGTTATTTTGGGCGGTTTCGTCCGCGCTCTTTCTGTAATAGACGTTTTTGGTTTTAAGGTCTAGAAACCAGCCCGCCGCTTTAACGCAAAGACCGTCGTCGTAAAAGGCGGCGATTGTCTCCTCATTCCACGTCGTAATTTTATAAACAAAGACTTCGGGCTTTATGTAACCGCTTCCTAGTTTTTCAGGATTATCATAAGCCGCGACAAAGTCAAAGCATACCCCTAATTTTTTGAAACAATCTAACCTATGACCGTCGTGCGGCTTGCCTGTGCCAATATCTCTATGGAAACGCAAAACTCCCTCCGCGCTAGCGCGATCGTCCGTAACGGAAACTACTCCGTCGCTGGCCCCGCTACCCGCTCTGGGCGGATGTTCAAGAGGGCGCCAATAAGCCGCGACAGTAAGGGAAATTGCAGAGAGAACAACCGCGCCTAAAACTATTTTCATAGGTTTTTCCATAGAAAGCCTTTTAGGTAAATAATAACACAGCTTCAACCTATTTTAGACAATTCGCGGCTTTACGCTAATACTAAAAACACTCCCCAACCAAAACTATATTTCCCGCTCGCGAGTTGTAGAGCCAGCCTTTGCCGTTGCAGATGTCGAGGGATTTATCGGAGATCGAGCGCGAGGCTTTGCTCACGATCACGCTCGTAATTCCGCCTCTGAGATCGGCGGGGGTAGCCTCCAGCGCCGCGTTCGCGTTGTTTAACCCCGCCGCCGCCGCGCTCTCAAAGGTCTCAAAATTTTCGCGGCTGCTCGGCTCTAACGCAACGGCGCAAGCGGTCGGTCCCCGCGCGTCATTGTCAAACGCGGCGGACGCGCGCGAGGGCGTAACGCGCGTGGCTTCTTTTTGCGAAACGCCGCCCGCGCCCCACGCCGCGAACGAGAGCGAATTAGGGTAGCCCGAAGTACTCACATTTTGCTCGCCCGAAGCCGTCGCAAGATTGTTCGAAAGCCTGCCGAAAGCGGCGTGGTGAAATTTGCCTGCGGCGTCCAGCGCGGAGATATTCACCTCGTAATGAGCCAACGCCCTTACTTTGATCGTCTCAATGCTTGATCTGATCGCGCCGATAGAGTTTTTCTCCGCCGCGATCGCCGCGTCATCGGCAATACTCGCGAAACGCGCCAGCGCGATCGTCGCCAAAATCCCCAAAATCACGATCACAAAAACGATCTCTATCATAGTGAATGCGCGGCGCATTAAAAGTCCTTCTTTTTGCTCATTAAAATCTCAATTTGCGGCGCGGCTTTTTCTAGTTCGTCGCCGATCTTAAACGGCGGTTTATAGGCGCGGCTTTCATCGCGAGGTTTTAGCGCCGCCGGGTCAAAGGCGCGCAAATTGACGCGCGGAAAGACGCAAAACGTTCCGATCTCATATTGGGTTTCGTCGTTTTCTTTATCGCTCACTTTACGTCTCCAAATTAAAACGTAATATAGCCAAATACTCTTTTCAATATAATTGCCGCTATTTCGCAACTTTTAGCGAGGCGGTTAATGATAAATTTCGCTCGTTACGATCAGCGTTGGCGCGACGTGATGTTTACGGATTCTTTGTTATTGCGGGCTTTGAGCCGCGATCTTGTTATTGCGGGCTTTGAGCCGCGATCTTATTTGGGCGTCCGCGATGTTTAAGATCGCGCTTGTCGGGCGGCCGAACGCGGGCAAAAGCAGCCTCTTTAACCGCTTCGCGAAACGGCGCGAGGCGATCACGAGCGAAGTTGCGGGCACAACGCGCGACGTTAGGAGGACGATCGCGGAATTTGCGGGTTTGAGCGCGCAGATTTTAGACACGGGCGGGCTTGAAGATCGCGATGAAACTTTTAAGATCGTACGCAAACACGCGGCAGAGGCGGCGAAAACAGCCGATCTGGTTTTGTTTATGGCGGACGGGCAATTTATGCCCGACGATGTAGATAAAAAGTTATTTTACGAGTTGCAAAAGCGCGCGAAAAATATCGCGCTGGTGCTTAATAAAATTGACAATAAAAAAATGGAAAACGCGCAATTTGAATTTATGAGCTTCGGCGCGAAAGAGATGTTTATGATTTCGTGTTCGCATAATAGAAATATAGATGATTTGGAGCTTTGGATCGCGAATTTAATTAAGCGATCGGGCAGTATTGAAAATCTTGTAGAAAAAACAGATGAAGAAGAGAAGATCAGAGTCGCGATCATAGGTCGCCCGAATGTCGGCAAAAGCGCGTTATTAAACGCGTTGGTAGGTTTTGATCGCAGCGTGGTCAGCAGCGTGGCGGGCACGACGATCGATCCCGTTGATGAAGAAGTTTTACTGGGCGAAAAAAAAGTTGTGTTTATAGACACCGCGGGGATTCGCAAAAGAGGGCGCATAGAAGGCATTGAAAGGTTTGCTTTTGATCGCACCGAAAAGATGTTGGAAAACGCCGATCTCGCGCTGATCGTTTTAGACGCCAGCGAGGAGTTTAGCGAATTAGACGAAAGGATCGCGGGATTAGTAGATAAACATAAGATCGCGGCGATCTTGGTTTTGAATAAATACGATATTGCGCGAGAGGATTATGAAAAGTTAGAAAAAACCGCGCGCGAAAAATTTATATTTCTTTCGCACGCGCCTATAATTTCATTATCCGCGAAATCAAAAAAACGAGTGAATAAATTAGCCGATTTAATCGCGAAAGTCTATGAAAATTATTCGCGCCGAATTCCCACATCGCAATTAAACGAAATTATCGAGAGCGCCGCGCGCCGCCACCATTTGCCCAGCGATCGCGGCAAAGCCGTGAAAATTTACTACGCTACTCAATTTGGCGTGCGCCCGCCGACATTCGCTTTGATCGCAAACCGCCCGAAATCAATTCACTTTTCATACTTGCGCTACCTAGCAAACCAACTGCGTGAGAGCGCGGATTTCACAGGATCGCCGCTTGTGCTAGAGGCGAAAGCGAAGAACAAAACCGAAGAGAATCAATAATCGCCACAATCCGTAAAAAGCCAAGCGGCGCGTTTAAAATTTATTATTAAAAATTAGGCTATAATCAAACAAATTTCGTGTAAATTGAGGGGTAAATTATGCGGCGGCGGGATTTTTTGGCGTTATCGGCTTTGGCTACGCTGAGCGGTTGCGCGGCGGGGAATTTGGCGCGCAATGCCGACTTTTTCGACAACGAATTTTTGGCTTTCCGTCCGCGCGAGCCGAAAAAATCAGATTTGAAGCCCGATTTGAAAACCGAACAAAACCTCTCTGCGGACGATCTCGCAATGGAAGACGGCGGCAACCTCGCGCCGATAGATCGCTTAGAGCTCCTCAGAAAACCCGCCGATTTGCCGCCGCTGATCGCGGAAGCCGACGAGCTCCAAACTCTAAAATCGCTGCGCGAAAGGCTCGCGCGGGTGCAAAACCAGATCGGTTTCGCGAACTTCAACATTATTTCATTCGACGGCGCGGCGAGCGTCGCCAAAATGTCGCCCGCGATCGGCGAATTTACGCGCGCGGAATTTGACTATTTTGAAAAATTATTTGCCAGAGACGCGCGCGAATACGGCTTTTTCGGCGAAAAAGTAACCCACAAATTGACGCAAATGATCCCCTCTAAAGAAATTTTCAAAGTCCCGCATACGGGACACTTTCTCTACAAAGGGCGCGCGGCGGAGGTCTATGAGCGAGTGCGCAAAGATGTCGGCGATTCGCTCTTTTTGACAAGCGGCGCGCGCGGCGTACCCAAACAGATGTATCTCTTTCTAACGAAAGCGCTCGCCTGCGGCGGCAACCTCTCGGAAGCCTCGCGCTCTCTGGCGCCAGCGGGCTACTCATATCACGGTGTCGGCGACTTTGACGTCGGCAAAAAGGGTTTTGGCGAGAAAAATTTCACACAGGAGTTCGCGCAAACCGACGAATATCAAAAGTTAATGCGGCTAGGCTATGTCGCGATCCGCTATCCGATTAGCAACCCGTTTGGCGTATATTTTGAGCCGTGGCACATTGAAGTTACCGCGATCTAACTTTTAACGATCCAGCCACTTTAAGATCGCCGCCTCAATTTCATTCGGCGCGATCACAGTTGGCGCGACGTGATCTTTTGCGAAAAGCGCTTTGATTGACTGCGGGATTTTTGCGTCAAATCGCGCGGAAATTTCATTTAACGCTTCAAGATCGCCGATCTTTTCGCAGTTTTTAATTCCCGCGGCGATCGCGAGGCTTGGCGCGAACTTCGTCCATTCGGCGGTGGAGCAAAGTACTTTAACGCGAGTCGGCGCGATCTTTGCCGCTTTCATACAAGTCGCCGTGTGCGGATCAATGATATAACCGCGCGCGAGGCTTTCGCGCATCGCCGATAAAACTTCGCGCTCGTTTGACCAAGCGGCGTCAAAAATTTCTCTAATCGCCTCGTGTTCGGCGGCGGTCAAAACGAATGAATTTTTCGCCGCGAGATCGCTCATCAATTCGCGCGCGCGCCGATCGCCGAACAAATCAAACAAAAGCCGCTCCACATTTGACGACTTCAAAATGTCCATCGCGGGCGAGATCGTGGCGATCAGTTTGCGGCGCGAAATGTCATAGCGACCAGTCGCGATTAAGTCGGTCAAAATGTTGTTGTCGTTGCTGGCGACTATGATTTTCGCGATCGGCAAGCCCATTTTGCGCGCGTAATACGCGCCGAGCGCGTTGCCGAAATTGCCTGACGGCACGATCACGCTCGCCGCTTCGCCCACTTTAATTTCGCCGCGATCCAGAAGCGTAAGATAAGCGCGAATGTGGTAGATGATTTGGAAAATTACGCGCCCGATATTCACGGAGTTCGCCGAGCTGAGACTACGGCCGCTTCGCTTCACGGCGGCGTTGAAACTTTCGCTCGCGAGCAGGTTTTTTAACGCCGATTGCGCGTCGTCAAACGATCCTTTGATCGCGATCGTGAGCAAATTGGGCGCGGCGGCGGAGATCATCTGCAACTTCTGAACTTCGCTCGTGCCGCCGTCAGGAAAAATGCAAACGGCTTCGGTGTTGGCGCGGTTAGCGAAAGTTTCTAGCGTAGCGGGTCCCGTATCGCCGCTGGTCGCCGCGAGGATTAAGAATTTTTCGCCGCGCTTTTGCGCCAGAGCTGAAAGGATCGCGCCGAATGGCTGCAACGCCATATCCTTGAAAGCGCGCGTGGGTCCGCGCCAAAGCTCCAACAAGAAAGTATCGTCCAAAAGACGTTTTAGCGGCGCGGGATCGTCTGGATCGTCAAAGCGATCGTAGGTTTTGAGCGCTTCAGAAAGCGTCGCGGCGTCAATATCCGCGCTAAAAAGCGCGAAAATTTTCTCGGTAAGTTCGCGATAATTTAATTTTTTGAGCGCGTTTAGATCGCCTAAATTTGGAAATTCTATAGGCGCGAATAGCGCGTTTTCGCCCGCCGCTGGATTTAGGATCGCCTCGCTGAAAGTCGCGGTTTTGGCGTTTTTGTCGCGCGTTGAATAGAGTTTCATTATTTTCCTCGTTGATTTTTGCGCGAATTATAGTTGGTTTTTTATGGCTTTATGTCAAGCGCGGCGGCGATCTCGGTTTTGATCGCGCTTAGTTCGCTTTCTAGTTCCGCCGCGCGGAGAAACTTGGCAATGTAGGCGAACAAAAGCTCTTTACCGCTGATCGCGCCCGCGAAAGTCTCGCCCGAACCGCCGTTCAAATTAGTTTGTTTGGGCGGCGTGTTAAAGAGATTCGCGCCGATCGCGCCGTTTGGCTCATTCGCGTTTTGCGCATACGCGGCGTTTCGCGACCCAAAAGCGTTTTGCGCCGCCGTGTTTTTCGCTGGAAACAGCGCGGCAATCGCGCCCTCGATCGCCTCCGCGCCGCGATCACTTAGAGTAATATCGTAATTTTTGTTCTCAATAGAAATTGTGATCACTTTTTGCATTTCGCGATTTTATAGTTTTTATCTTTTTCGCGAGATTTCAGATCAATTTAATATATTTTTGGCTAAAATCGCGCCTTTTGATTGCCAAGTCGTCGATCGGGATGTAGCGCAGCCTGGTAGCGCATTTGGTTTGGGACCAAAGGGTCGCAGGTTCGAATCCTGTCATCCCGACCATTTATTAGGGTCTTGCTTTCACTTGCGGTGCGATTCGCGCCGCTTGCGGTGGTTGTAGCTCAGTTGGTTAGAGCGTCAGATTGTGGCTCTGAAGGTCGTGGGTTCGATCCCCATCATCCACCCCAAATTTTTGCGCTCGTAGCTCAATGGATAGAGCAACAGACTTCGGATCTGTAGGTTTGGGGTTCGAGTCCCTTCGGGCGCGTTTTAGCCAAAGTTTAACTTAGGTTTGACTCCGTAGCTCAGGGGATAGAGCAACTGCCTTCTAAGCCGTTGGTCGCAGGTTCGAATCCTGCCGGGGTCGCTCTTATTTTGTATTAAACTTGCGAATTTATTGCGTATTTTGGACTTACGAAGCCCAATAAACAGCGAACGCGAATTGGCGCGCGGAGCGTAACGTGAATTTGCGAAGTAATTTGCGGAAATGGCGAAATTGGTAGACGCACCAGACTTAGGATCTGGCGCCGCAAGGCATGGAGGTTCGAGTCCTCTTTTCCGCACCAGACGCGTTAAATAAACTCCTCGCGAGAAGAAAGCTCCCGCTTAAACAAAGCTCCCGCTTAAACAAGGGCTTTTTTCTTGACACTCCAAAAATTTACCTGTCTTCCGCGCGCGATTTTCGCCCGCTCCGCCACTCGCTATTCGCGCATTTAAAACGCGGCGCGATCGGAACGTCCTTTGCTTAAAAATCGCAAAGGAGCGGGCGATGACGATTATTGAATCGCAAAAGATATTTTTGCGCGATTTGGCGCGCGAGATCAACGAAAATTACTTCGCGCTACTCGATCGCATAGAGAGCGGACTCATCACGATCAACGAAGTTGAGGCGATCAAAGAGCAAGTTGAGAGCTACGAAAGCCTCATCGCGTTCGTGCGTAGCGAAGCGTTAAATCTCAACAAAGAGGCGGTGAAAAACGCGGCGCGCGAGATAGAAAAAATCGTGCGCGAGGGCGGCAAATGAACGCCTTTTCGCGTTACCAAGAAGCTAGACTAGAATACCTTTTGGAGACATTAAAAAAAGAGGTTTCGCTCTGCGAAAAGTCCGTTTCCGTCCGCTTTGAGCGCGCCAAAAATAGCGATGATTTGAAAGAGCTTTTGAGCGAGATCGCGACGCTCAAAGAGGCGCGAAATTTCTGCGAAAACATTAAAGAAGATCGCGCCAAAGCCGTTGAGCTTGATTTTGATTACGAGCTAAATTTAGATTCTGGCGCGTTTGCTTACCATTAAAACCAGCCCGATCGCGATTGAAAGCGCCACCAAAGACGCTCCGCCGTAACTGATAAACGGCGCGGTTATGCCTTTGATCGGGATTATCCCGACTGAACCCAGCGCGTTTATCAGAAATTGCACGGCGATCATCACGCCGATTCCGACCGAAAACAGAAAAAATACGGGGCGATCCTCTGGGACGCGGTTGGCGATCTTCAAAATCCGATAGACAAGCAACAAAATCAGCATTGTGATCATCGTAACGCCAAACAGCCCCGCTTCCTCCGCGATCCCCGAAAGCACAAAGTCGTTGTGGGCGTCATTCAAAAAACCCAACTTAATCACGCCGCCGCCCACGCCAGCTCCAGTCGCGCCGCCGTGGTTAAACGCTTGCAAAGATTGGTTTAGTTGCTCCGATCCGCTCGCGATCGCGCCTTCTACGCGCAGATGTTTCGCGATGAACTCAGGAAACAGCGACAAAACGAACTCTTGCACCCCATACCACCACGCCACCACGCGTTCTATTCTGTGAGAGGCGAGCAAAATAAGCGCGATCGCGCCTGACGCGAAGAGTCCGACAAGCGACAAAAAGACCGCGCCGCTCGCTCCAGCGCAGAGGATCATCAAGACCATCACGCTGCCCAAAACCACGACTTGCCCCAAATCGTTTTGCATTACCGCGATCAATATCACCGCTACCAGAAATATCGCGACATACGGCGCGATCACGCCAAGCTCGCGCGCGAAAGTAAATCCCGCGCGCTCGGCTTTGGGGCGGTAAAGTTTGCGCGTGAGACTCCACGCGAGGAAAAAGACAAAACCGACTTTGAAAAATTCTACGGGCGAAAGGCTCAGCGAATTTAAGCGAATCCATCGCCTCGCGCCGTTAATTGTAGGCACGACAGATTCTGGTAAAAACGGCATAACGAACATTAAAAGAAAAAAGAAAAAAAAGAGCGAAAATCCGATTTTGGATAGATATTTATCGGGGTCAAGGCGCGCTAAAAACCACATTATGAAAAACGCCGCGATCGCGAAAAGGGCTTGTTTGTTAAAGAAATAAAATTGCGAAACGCCGATCTTTTGCGTCAAAAAAAGCGGCAACGAGAACGAAAATAAAACTCCCGTCCAGATCAAAGTGGCGACAATATAAAAGAGATAACGATCGCTCATTAAATTGCCGCCGCCCGAAGTTGTTTCAAATTTACTTTAAGATCGCCGAAACCGCGCCCGTTTCACGCCTCAACTCCAACTCAAACTCGCGGCTTAGTTGCACGACAATCCTATAAAAGCCGCTGTGTTTGCCCGTGCTGACTCTTAAAAACGCGCCGCCGTCCTCAATCACAACGCTCCTTGCGCGGACGCCCTGCGCGCGATCAAAGTCCATCACGAGGCGCGGCGGGTTATGCAACAAATAGCCGCTGCGCAAATTATCTTTGGTCTTGAATGTGATCTCGTTGCCCAGATATTCAATGCGCAAAAATGTCATATCCGCGAAAGCGATGATATTCGGCAGATCGCCTACGCCTTTCGCCGCGCCGCCCGCGCCCGTTAAAATCGCCCTCAAATCTGGCAAAGTCCGCGTTTTGGCGATCTCCGCCGCGATCGCGCCGCGATCGGTATTAGACGGTTGCCACGCGGGATTTTGCGCGATCTTCATCGCCGCGGCGGTATTGTCCATTAAAATTGCCCACGCGATCGGCGAATAGCCGTGAACATCAACTGTGTTCGGCTTCGCGCCTTTAGCGAGAAGCGCGTCCGCAGTCTTTTGATCGCGCATAATGAGCGCCCACGTAAGCGGGGTTTTGCCGTTGTCGTCAGGCGCGTCGATCGTGGCGCCGCTCTCCGCCATTTTCACAGCGAGCTCGCTTTGCGCGGTTTTAATCGCGTAGGTCAAAAGCGTGTGATCGCCGATCGCGCCGCGATTCGCGTCCGCGCCTTTGGCTAGAAGATCAATCGCCATTACGCGGTAATCGCGGCTTGTGATGCCGCCCAAAACCGCGATCGTCAATGGCGATCCCGCGCTGTTGGGATTCGCGCCGCACTCCAAAAGCGCCTTCGCGCTTTCTAGCGCACCCTCTTGCAACGATAATGTAAGAAGCGGTAAATTGTGCGCCGCCACGGCGTTCGCGTCCGCGCCAGCCGCGCAAAGCCTAGAAACCATCGCGCGATCATTCGCTTGCGAGGCGATGAGAAGCGGCGTGCGCCCCGCCGAATCCTCGGCGTTCGGATCGGCTTTTTTGCCCTCTATCAAAGTCTCCAAAGCGGTGTTGTAACGCTCCATAGTTTCGGGGGAGGTCTCTATTTTGCGAGCCGCGTTGTAATAGGCGATCAAAGTCGCGTTCAGAGTCTCCGCGCTCTCCGCGCTTGATTTGCCGCGAGACGCCTTTTCGGAGGAGGGCTGGGCGCACGCCGCGAGCGCCGCCGCCAGAGCGGCGACAAAAGCTAATTTGAACGCCGTTATAAAGCGCTTTTTCATCTGGTTCCTTTTTGGTTTCTTAATTTTTACATTTTTTGCTTAAAGCCTCGCAAAGAGCTCTTCAAGAAGCCTCCGTTTCCGTCATTTGCGCGAGAAACTCTAGCGCCCGAAATTACGAAATTATAGCTTCCTTGAAAACCTTAAAGAGGCGGAAAAACAAAAGTCGGCTCTTTTTTCTCCTTAAAAAACTCCCAAAAATCATCAAATTTAACGCTGTTATAAGATTTAAGATGACGGGCGCAAAGAGCAGAGTTTATGCCGCCGCTCACGCTAGAATGTCGGGCGGGAGAAATATCAGGCAGAAAAAGAAATTTTGTTGGCTTTAAGCGAATTTCGCTAAATTTCACGCGATTTTTCGCTAACGCAAAAAGGAGACAAGATGAAAAGAGTTTTGATCGCTACTTTGCTGGCGATAGCTTTGCTAGCTACGGCGCGCCAAAGCGCGAACGCGTATGACCAAAAGGAGGATTGCGGGAAAGAGGACGATATAGTTGCCGAATATGAAACGGTCGATAGCGGCGACCTGTACGATGGCAAGTGCTGGAAGAATGGCAATTTGCTCCCAGGCAAAAAGAAGTTGCACGAGCCCAGCAGATACGCCCAGACAATCTGGATTCTCTGCGTTGACGGCGAACCAATTGAGCGGCGCGTCTACGATAGTGCCAGCGGTACGCCGGAATACATCCAGGCATTAAAAAATGGCAAACAGGAAGGGCTCACGAAACATTTCTACCATAGCGGCAAAGTTTCAGGTGAAATACCATACAAAAACGATAAACGTGAGGGGGTCGAGAAGTCTTTTTACGAAAGCGGCGAACTTTCGAGTGAAACGCCATACAAAAACGGCGTCAAGGACGGGATTGCGAAAGGTTATAAAAAAGACGGCAAACTTAACTACGAAAGACCATACAAAAACGGCAAGCTCGAAGGGATAGAAAAGATTTTCTACGAGGACGGCAGAGTTCGAGAGGAAACATACAAGAACGGCTTCGAGGTTGGGATTGAAGAATATTATGACGAGGAGAGAAAACTTAAATATGAAACAGCATACAAAAACCACGTGAATAGCGACAAGGACGGGATTATCAAAATTTATTACGATAGCGGTCAGTTAGGAAAAGAGGAGACGTGGAAAAACGGGGCAAGAGAGGGCGAAACAAAAGTTTACAGGTTAAACGGCACAATTTCCGTCATACTTACATACGAAAATAATAATGTAATAAGCGGCGTTTGTCATAAAAGGAACGGCGAAAAAAAGCCTTTACCTAAAGAACAGTTAGTAATTTTTGGTATTGTATTAGGGCTAGAATGTGATTGAGTCGCGCGATCATTATCGCGACTGGCAATTTCCGATCGCGACAAACGGAGAATTGTAAAGCGCGGAGAAATGCCGCAATCTCACAAATCGCTTGCGGCGATCTAAATTGCGGGTCAAGAGGCGACGCCCTTGCTCAATGTTCGCAACGACAATTTCCGTTTATGATCGCGCCTTGAAATTATGTAGGGGCGAACTGCGTTCGCCCGATTCCGCCTACGTTCGCCCGATTCCGCAACGGGCGCAAATTGCCCAACAATGCTAAACGGCAATTTGCGAGCTTTCCAAATAAATAACGGGCGAACAATAGATAACTATCTGACGTTGTATTGCGATCAGGCGAACACAGTTCGCCCAATTCCGCGAGGGGCGGCGTTTAAGAGCTACGAAACCCAAATAAAACCTATAAATCCCGCTCTGCTCGCGGCAACGAGTAGCAGAGCGGGCGAAAATCGCAACTTTTTGAGTATAGAGCGAAAAAAGTAACTGCGATTTTCGTGGGTTTCCAAAGGGCGATCACCCTTTGCTCGCAAGCGAGAGCTTTGCTCCCGCGAGAAGTCAAAGGGGTTTCCAAAGGCGAGCGGGCGTTAAACAAAAGCTAACCGCTTGGCTTTTGCAGCCTGCGAGAGCAAAGCGCCCAGTTTGTAGCGTAGCGGAGGAGTGTAAGGGGCGGAGGGAGGCGATATTTGCGCGCAAAACGTGAACCGCCGAGCAAAGCCTTTGATTGCAAAGGATCGGCTTTAACTAGTTCGCGAAATCATTTTATATGCAAGCCGCACTCTTTATGTTCGGGGTTTTCCCACCACCAGCGACCAGCGCGGGAGTCCTCGCCCTCGCGTACCGCGCGCGTGCAAGGAGCGCAACCTATACTTTTGAAACCGCGCGAGTAGAGGCTATTTATAGGAATACCGCGATCGGCGATATAACCGAAAACCTCCGCCTCGCTCCACGTTACGATCGGATTTATCTTTAGCAAGCCGAATTTCTCGTCAAACTCCGCGATCTTCAAATCCGCGCGCGTAACGCTCTGCGCCGCGCGAAGCCCCGTAACCCACGCCGCCTTGCCTCTTAGCGCGCGAGTGAGCGGCTCGACTTTGCGCGTTTCGCAGCAACGTTTGCGCTTCTCTAAACTCTCGCGCATTCCCCACTCGCCTAGATCGCGCTCCAATTCCGCAATGCTGATCAAATCGGGAAAATACCGCTTGATTTTCACGCCGAAAAACCGCTCCGTCTCATCGCGCAAAGCCTCGCACTCGGTAAAAAGTTTGCCCGTGTCCAGAGTGAAAACCTCAAATTCCGCGCCGCTTTTTCGCAGTAAATCAAGCGCGACAGAATCCTCCGCCTGATAGCTAAACGACAGCGCGATCGCGCCCTTTACCTCGCTTAAAATCCGCTCAAATGACATAGTCGTTCCAAGCCTCGCCTTCGTAAATTTTCGCGTTCGCGAACGTTGCGTAAAGACGCTCGAAATCCTGCGATCTGATTTCATTCCAGCGATCTTTCACCACTTCCGCCTCAATGATTTTGCCGCTTTCAAGCGCGAAAAGTTCTAGTTTCACGCGCGCGCCAAGCTTCCTAGCGTCCAAAACCCGCACAGGCACCGCGCCCGCCGACTCTTCCGTTGAGATTTTTACATCGTGCGGACGTATGTAGAGTTGCGCGTCCTTTTCGCCCGCGCCGCGCCGCGCGTGAAAGAGATTCACATTGCCTAAGAAGCTATAAACAAACGGATTTGCGGGGCGATCATAGACCTCTTCGGGCGAACCCGTCTGCTCAATTTTGCCTTTGTTTAGGATTACGATTTGGTCGGCGACTTCGAGCGCCTCCTCCTGATCGTGCGTTACGAATACGCTCGTTACGCCGATCTCATCGTGCAATTTGCGCAGACGGTTGCGCAATTCTTGGCGCACTTTCGCGTCTAACGCGCCAAACGGCTCGTCAAGGAGCAGGATTTTGGGCTCAACAGCGAGGGCGCGCGCGAGGGCTACGCGCTGTTTTTGCCCGCCTGAGAGTTCGCTGGGCAGGCGATTTGCCATTGGTTGCAGCTGGACGAG
The DNA here is from genome assembly GCA_031286325.1 of Helicobacteraceae bacterium. Taxonomy (GTDB): domain Bacteria; phylum Campylobacterota; class Campylobacteria; order Campylobacterales; family SZUA-545; genus JAIRNH01. Next base: position 49,945 of record JAITUT010000005.1, on the reverse strand, counting down.
GGAAAGAAGTTTCATTACGCGATCTACAATCTCGCCCTTGCTGGGGCGCGCGGCGCGGGGGCGCGATCTAAGCCCGAACGCGACATTTTCAAAGACGCTCATATGCCTAAAGAGCGCGTAGTGCTGAAAGACGAAACCTACGCCGCGATCTTTTGCGCCGCGAACCGTGAGGTCTTCGCCGAAAAACCGCGCCTCGCCGCGATCGGCGCTCTCTAGCCCCGCGATAATGCGAAGCAACGTGGTTTTGCCCGATCCAGAGGGACCCAAAAGGGCGGTCAGCGAACCCGTTTCTATCGTTAGATTGACGTTGTCCAGCGCGTTAAAATCGCCGAATTTTTTGCTTACGCCGCGAATTTCTATGCTCATAGTTAAGTCCTTTTGCGGCGAAATATACCTCAAAACAACTTAAAAATCAAGTAACTCTATCAATTTACTAAACATTATGGGGGAAAGCGCGTCGCGGAAGCGCGCGGAAACTAAAAAACTAGAGGGCGAAACGTCGGAATCTCACGACGTAAGTCCTTTATATTAAAAGAGCGGGGCGGCGCGTTTAATATAATTATCTCGCGAGAGTTAAAGGAAACGATATTATCGCTTAGTTTTGATCGCGATTTTTGGTCTTTGACGAGCTAAACAAAGATCAAGAAAGCCTCTTCAAAACGGCTTTCACGATCAGCGTAAATACCGCCATTATCGTAAGCAGCGACGCCACGGCGAACGCCGCCGTGAACATATATTCTCCGTAAAGCGCCTCGATGTGCAGCGGCATCGTCATCGTCTCGCCGCGTATCATTCCCGACAAAACCGCGACCGCCCCAAATTCGCCGACCGCCCGCGCGTTCGTCAAAATCACGCCGTAGAGCATTCCCCACTTGATGTTCGGCAGGGTTACGCGCCGAAAAATCCGCCAGCCGCTCGCGCCCAGCGTCATCGCCGCCTCCTCTTCGTCCCGTCCCGCCTCTTTCATCACGGGTATCAATTCGCGCGCCACAAACGGAAATGTTACAAAGAGCGTCGCCAAGACCATTCCCGGCAGCGCGAAAACGATTTTGATCTCCCGCTCCGCCAAAAATTCACCGAACCAGCCGTGCGAGCCGAAGAGCAGCACGAACATCAGCCCCGCGATCACAGGCGAGACGGCGAATGGGATTTCAATGAGCGAAACGAGCAGGTTTTTGCCGCGAAAGTCAAATTTGGCGATCGCCCACGCCGCCATTGCGCCGAACACCATATTGATAGGCACGCAGATTGCCGCGATAGTGAGCGTGAGCGCGATCGCCGAAACCGCGTCCCTCTCCGTGATCGCCGCGATGTAGCCCTCAAAGCCGTTCGCGAACGCTTGGCTGAAAATCGTCCATAGCGGCAGGGCGATAAATATCGTCAAAAACGCCAGCGAAACGGCGATCAGAATGGGTTTTATATAGACAGGCTCTCTCATTTTTGCTCTTTTAACATTTGCGATCTCTCGTCGTCGCGAGCGCAACGGGAAGATAAGGCTTTGATAAGAACTATACCTGAAATACCCTTAAATGTCAAGTATGTTGATTTATTTACTTGATATTAAAAAACGAATGAGAGGCTGTCTCTAATCCAAAAATCCAAGATGAAAAATATTCAATATGTTATTGCCGCGAGAAATTAAGAGCCGCGCCGCGCAAGCCCTGCTGGCGAAATATAGCGGCGATCGCTCGTAAAAAATCACCAAGCCCGACGAGAGTTCCTATGCGATTCGAGGCGTTTTGGATACTGAAATTTACCGCCGTATATCGTTTGGGTTTTGGGTTTTGAGAATGTACGCGGCGATCTTCAAATTATTAGTTTGCGCCGCCCAAACCGCTTTCGCGCGTTTCGCGCGAAATTTTTGGGCGCAACTTCATAGCGACTTTTATTATCCTCTCCGCCTGCTCTGCAAAATATTGATAAAAATCAGCATAATAAATGCCGAGAGGAGAATTATCACGCCGATCGCGCTTGCGCCCGCGTAGTCGAATTGCGTGAGTTTTTTAACGATCAAAAGCGGCGCGATCTCGCTCTCATAAGGCATATTGCTCGAAATAAAAATTACCGATCCGTATTCGCCGATGCCGCGCGCGAACGCCATCGCAAAGCCCGTAAGAAGCGCGGGATAGGCGCACGGGAAAATAACGCGCCTAAATGTCGTCCAAAACGACGCGCCAAGCGTCGCCGCCGCCTCCTCAACCTCGCGATCCGCCTCCTCCAACACGGGCTGCACCGCGCGGACTATGAACGGAAAACCGATAAATACGAGCGCGATTACGATTCCGACTTGCGAATACGCCGCTTGCACGTCAATTTTAGCGAGCGCCGCGCCCAAAACGCCGTCCGGCGCGAAGATCGCGCAGAGCGAAATACCCGCGACCGCCGTTGGGATCGCAAACGGCAAATCGATCACGGCGTCTACAAACTTTTTGCCAAAAAATTCGTATCGCGCCAGAACCCACGCGATTACGAAGCCGAAAAATGAGTTGATCGCCGCCGCTAAGAAAGCGCATTTGAATGAGACGGCGATCGCCGAAATGACGCGCTCGTCGGTCGCGATCGCGATAAATTCCGCCGCCGTGAGTTTCGCCGAGTATAGTATCAACGCCGCGAGCGGGAGCAAAACGAGCAGCGATAGATAGCTTGTGAAAAGTCCGAGCGTCAAGCCAAAACCCGGCAATCTGCCGCTGTGTCTTGACTTTTCGCGACGGCAAAGCCGTTGTTGCGACCAGAGGCTTAGCCTTTGGAAACCGCCGAAAGTCGCCGCCGCGCTAACTTTCGCGGCGCCTCCTGCCGCTCCATTCGCAATAACGGACGCACCGCGCCCTAGCGCTTCCTTCGCGGTAACGGAGGCTTCGCCGCGCGCGATTTTCGCCCGCCGTAAAAGGGCGGGAATTATAGGTTTCAAGCCAATTAAAAAATTCCTCATTTGTTGTGCTCCTTTTACGGCGAACACCCGCTTTTGCGCCGCCGCGCAAGCTTTCGTTATTGCGAACGTTGCTTGCGACGCGTAGCAATTTAGTACGAAGACGTTTTAATCGCTTCGCTCGTATCTCTGCGCGCCTGTTTGCCGCGCGCGGCAAACCGCGCTCGCGATAACGATCCGCGTACGCGATCGTTATTGCGGCTACGCGAGATCGTTACTTTTTGTAAATTTTGTCAAACTCCGCGCCGTCCGCGAAGTGCTTTTTATCCGCGCCAGCCCAGCCGCCGAAATCGCCAATCTTCGCAAGTTTCAGCGCGGGGAAGTTATCCGCAAACTCTTTCGCCACTTCAGGGTCGCTTGGGCGGTAATAATTTCTGCCCGCGATACGTTGCGCCTCTTTGGAGTAGAGGAATTTCAAGTATTCCTGCGCCGCTTTAACGGACTTTTCGCCCTTTTTCGCCGCGTTTTTCTCCACCAAAGCCACGCTGGGTTCCGCAAGAATACTCACGCTCGGCACGACAATCTCAAATTTGTCTTTGCCCAGCTCGTTTATCGACAAAAACGCCTCGTTTTCCCACGCCAAAAGCACGTCGCCGAGCCCGCGCTGGACGAATGTGTTGGTCGCGCCGCGCGCGCCAGAATCAAGTACAGGCACATTTTTGTAGAGCCGTTTCACGAAATCGCGCGTCTTATCCTCTTTGCCTCCGTATTTTTGATCCGCGAACGCCCACGCCGCAAGGTAATTCCACTTCGCGCCGCCGCTCGTTTTAGGATCGGGCGTGATGACTTTGACATCGGATCGCACCAGATCGTCCCAATCTTTGATCTTTTTCGGGTTGCCCGCCTTGACCAAAAAGACGATTGTCGAGGTGTATGGCGCGGAATTGTTCGGCAGCTTCGCGCTCCAATCAGAGGGAATTTTGCCCGTTTTCGCCGCGATCGCGTCTATGTCGCCGCCCAGAGCCAACGTAACCACATCGGCTTCGAGCCCGTCTATCACCGCGATCGCCTGTTTGCCGCTGCCGCCGTGCGACTGCTTCACAATCACATCATCGCCCGCAAGCGCCTTGTAGTGCGCCTCGAAAGCTTTGTTGTATTCTCTGTAAAGTTCCCGCGTGGGATCATAAGAGACATTTAGGAGCGAGATTTGCTCCGCCTGCGCCGCCACCGCGATCGCTAATGTCGCGATCGCCGTCAGAAATTTGCCCTTCATTTTGACCTCCTTGAAAAAGCGATAGAAGCATAACATAAAAAACCTTGTCAAGTATCTCAATCAATTTACTATATATTATTTTTTTCGCCGCAAAGGGCAAAGAAATTGTTGCGGGCGCGGTTATGATCGCGCGGTTATAGAGGTTTCGCTTGGTTTTATTGGTTTTCTTGACAATTTCGCTTCACAAACGGCAAAAGATCAGAGCTCTTCTCCCTCGCGGCGATCTTTGAGCGAGAAAAGTTCTTTCGCGCCGTAGTCAAAATACGGATTTTTGTCGTCATAAAAGTCGGGCACAAACGAGTGTTTCGCCGCGAGCTCGGCGATAAACCGCTCGCCGCCGTTATCCACCCACTCGGTAAAGTTCGCGAATTTCTCCTTAGAATCTTTCCAATGCGCTAAAAGCTCCACGCAAAATTCCGGCAGCGCGTACGCGCTCACCTCCGCGATCTCGCGCGCGAAAGCGGGGTCTTTTCCGAATTTCGCGCCAGCTACGATCACATACGCGGGATACTCCATTTCGCCTTTGCGCGAGAGTTTCGCGTAGAATCCCAGATCGGCGGATAAATGCCTGCCGCAGGCATTAGAGCACCCAGAAAGGTTAATGTTGATCCCCTGTAAAGTCTCTAAATCTATGCGGCTTTTTAGCAACGCTTTGCCGATCGCGTGGATTGCGCCGCGCGAATTTGTGAGCCCTAATTGGCACGTTGGGACGCCGGTGCAGACCACTACGTCGCCGATTGCGGCGGGGCGATCGGCGAGCAATGCCGCCTCTTTGATCACGGGGTAGAGATCAAGAATTTCAGAGAGGCGCAAGTTGCGTAAAATGATGTTTTGGCGCATACCAAGTCGCATTACTTCGCGACCCGCGGCGATCTTTTCCAAAGCTTCGGCTAAAGCTATCGCCTCTTTGGATTTAATGTCGCCGCAAAAGAGCGGTATTTTCGCGTAGAAATAGCCTTTTTGCCGCTGCGGGCGCGCATATCGTTTAATGTAAATCGCCTCTTCGCCGCTCGGCGCGCGGCACGGCGGCTCGCCCGCCAATGACGGCGGCTCAGGCAACGTTTCAGGCGCGATCTCATAGCTTCCCGCCGCGCGAAGCTTCTCGATCGCGCGCGACACTTCCGCCCGAAAGTTGTCGTAACCCATATCGTCAATCAAAAAGCGCAACCTAGCGCGGTATTTGTCTTGGCGATTGCCGCGCAAATTAAAGACCTCTTTGATCGCCTGCGCGTATAAAAACGGCTCGGTTTCGGGTATAAAATCCGCGAAAAGCCGCGCGATCTTGCTGTTGCCGCCCATTCCGCCGCCGACAAGCGTTTTGAATCCGCGCTTGCCTTCTCGCGTCGCCGCCATAAACCCGACATCAGCAAAGATCGTTTCGCCGCGATCGGCTTCGCTGGCGCTGAATGAAATTTTGAATTTGCGCGGTATATTGTATGAGTCTTTTTGGTCAAAAATTTTCTCGCTAAAGGCGATCGCGTGCGGCGTTACATCAAAAATTTCGTCCTCCGCGACTCCTGAGAGCGCGTCTACATTGATGTTGCGCACGCCGTTACCGCCCGCGCCGCGCCCCGTTACCCCCGCTAGGTGAAAAGCTTCCATAAGATCAACTAAGTCGCCTAGCATTACATCGTGTAGCTGCAAGCCGCCGCGCATTGTGATATGCAAACTGGCGTCCGCGTGGATCGCGGCTAATTCGGCGATCCTTTTGAGTTGCGCTGGGCTCACGATGCCGCCAGTAAGGCGCAATACGCACATATGCACATTGCGTTCGCGCTGCTCCAAAATTCCGAATCGGACGCGGTGGGCTCTGAAAGCCTCTTCGCCAATTACTTTGTTAATATAACTGGTGTAATACGCCTTGAAAGTTTGCAAGTCGGCGTTTAGCGAGTCGGTAATTTTATAGCCGCCCATTTGGCTCCTTTTTATAAGGGGCTTCGCCCCTTGACCCACGAAAATCGCCGTTAGTCTCCGCCTTGTAGTTTTAACCCGCCATTACAGCGGGAACGTAAGGCTTCTAGTTAAACTATTTTAACGCAATATCGGCAAAATCTAGTTTAAAATTATCTTAAAACCACTTTGATCGGCGATGAAACGGCGGCTAAATTGAACTTTTCGGCAGGTTTGCCAAGATTGCCCAAAGTCTTTTTGGCGGCTACAAAGTTTTGCAGGCAATAGTTATTTTTGTAGCCCTCGCTACACAGAACTTCGGCGATACGGCTTATATCGGCGGGGGTTAAAAGAGCCGAGTGGATCGTAGTGCGCGCTTCAAACGGGATTTCGCTCGCGATCAAAAGACGCAAGCTTTGCAACGTTTGATCGTAAAAGTCCGCGCCCGCGATCTCGCGAAATTTTTCGCGCGGCGCTTTGAAATCCAGCGCGACGTAATCGATCGCTTTCGCGGCGATCAGCGCGGAAAGTCGTTCGGGGCGCGATCCGTTCGTGTCGATTTTGACTTTGTATCCGATCTTTTTAATTTCGGCGCACAATTCGCCGATCGCCGCGAAATTCGTACATTCGCCGCCGCTCAATACAACCGCCTCTAATTTGTCTTTGCGTTTACGCAAAAATTCCAAAAGTTTCTCGGTCGCGATCCTGCCCTCGCCCAACACAATATGCGGGTTGTAGCAGTAGCCGCAACGCATATTGCACCCCGCGAACCACGCGATCGCCGCGAGGGAATCGGGGTAATCAAGCATAGTAAAGGGCGTAATGTCGTAGATCGGCGACTCTCGCAATTAAACAGCCTTCGCTTTTTTGCGCTTGCTAGCCGCGATCTCGCTCACATACGCGCCGCTCAAAAGTTTGAGTTTCACTCTAAGTTGCGCCAAAAGTTTGGAGCTTGATACGATCTCCTCGCGCGCTTGCAACGCCATATCCTCCACGCGGCTAATCTCTTCTTGCATCTTCGCGCGCTCCTCGTCGCCGATCGGCAGCGAGGCGATCTCTTTGATCGCAAGGTCCGATAGGCTGGAGATCTCGCCCGTAATTTCGTTGCTGTGGGCGAAAAGTTTGTCCGCGCTCGTCTCAAAGCTCTGCAATCCGCGCATATAAGCGGAGATATTTTCGCCGATTTTGGAGAGCTCGCTATACATATATTGCGGCTCTACCGCGACCACGCTCGCTTGCCCGCTTAAAAGCTCGCTTGTTTTGCGCGTAAAGTAGTCAAAAGATTCTTTAATGCGCATAAGGCTCGTTACCGCATAGATCGCGACTACGACAAGCACGATCGCGGCGATCAAAAGCGCGTTCAAAAGCTGCTCTCTAATCGCGATAGACTCCTCTTGATACATCAAAACGACCGCCTCAATTTCTCGCAGAATCTCTTTGTTGCGAATTTCAATCTCGCTTAACGCGTCGACAGAATTATGGATTTCATCAAGGATAGCTTTGATGTGTTTCGAATATTCGCCCCATACCTCGTAAGTTTCGTCTATCCGCGCGGCGAGATCGGGGTATTTCCTGAAACGCGCCTCTTTTTTGAAACGTTTGATCGTGGAGTCGTAGAGGTTATACGCGCCGTAAAAGTCCTCGAAAGAGAGCGTATCCCACTTGGTGTTGTAGCGGTTCAAATGATAGCCCATTCTTTGCGTAAGCATTCTTTGGCGACCAGAATCGTCAATGTCTTGCGGCAAAAGTTTGTGAATGACCATAGCTTTCACGATGGCGTCCGATAGAAAAAGCATTCGCTGGTTGCGCCCGTCAATGTAACGTTTGTGGTTGTCGAGCGAGAGGAACGATGTCTTGAATTTATCTAGGCTGCTTTTGTAATCCGCCCAGCGGATCGCGATCTCGTCTAATTGACGTTGGATTTGTTTATTTTCGGTGGGCGCGTAATTGCGGTGTTCATTGCCGTTTTGCAAAAAGTGCAAGCCGTTTTGAAACTCCTCAATCGCTAGGTTTAGCTCCGAAAAATCCGCGCGATCTTGCGAGTTTAATATGAAAACCTCTTTCGCGATCTTTTGCGATAACATTCTCTCGCGCCCCGCTATGTTGATCGCGTAGCCGTCAAAAACGCCCTTGTTGTTCAGAAACGCCGCCGCCACGATCGTGAATACGACGCAGATTACTACGATCGCGCCGATTATTACAAGTTGTTTGATAATGCCGTTGTTATTCAGCTGCATTTTTGCTCCTTTCAAATCTCGTAGATGTTTTTGAGGCGCGTTAGATCGCGCACGTTTATATCGGTGTTTTTCTCGTCTATCAGCAGATCGCGTTTGAATTTCGTAAGGATTCTGGACAATGTTTCGGGTTGAATGTTAAGAAGCCGCGCGATCTCTTGGCGTTTGGACGAGTTAAATTCGTCTATGCTATTTACGAGCATATGCGCCACGCGAGCCGCGCCGTCATAAACCAGATCGCGGTTAATAATGTGCTTCATCTCGTCGACTTTTTTCGCGAACTGCGTGTGGAAAAATTTCGCGAGCGTCTCGCTTTTTTTGCAAATGTTAAACAATGTATTGCGCTCAAACGCGGCGACGCGCGAAGCCTCCACCGCCTCTAAATTGCAAAAGTAGTGCGGGTCTGGATCGTAAGGCATATAAAGGCATATCAATCCCGCTTCTTTTTGGATAGAGAGGACGATCTCGTTGTCAAAGCGATTGACTTTGTAGGACTTTACGCGCCCTTGCAACAAAAAATATACGAGTTCTATTTGAGTGTTTTCATAATATAAAATTTGCCCTTGCGCGATCTTGCTTTCGCGGATCGCGTCAAAGACTAATTCGCGATCAGCGGGGGAAAGCTCGGCGAAAAATAGCGATGTTTTGGCAATTTTGTCGTCTTTCGCCCCTGATAAATCGGCGAATTTTTTTGATTTGGGTTTAGCGGGTTCTTCGCGAGGCGCGCTCGCGGCAAATTGAGTTTTTCGTTCGTTGTCGTCGGAGAAGAAGTCGGCGTTTTCCATCTTGTTCCTCTCTATTGTAACCTAATAACGGCATTTGATCTTGCCGCAAATTTTCTTACAAAAAGATAAAAACCCAAAACGGCTAACGCCGAGTTGGGTTAACAACTCGCAAATTTCACGCCCTCCGAAGAGAGCGTGAAACAGGAGGACTTAACCTGCCGCCATTCGGCGGGGAGGGTTATTTGCTATGACCGAACCAAGCGCCGCGATCGTCTTTGGGTCTTTCAGGATCCAAGAGACCGTTCGCTTTTGCCGTTTCGAGCCATTTGGGAACGACTTCGTCCTTGAACTTTTTCTTGTCGGCGGCAAGTTTCTCGTAGCTAGGCCATTTGGTAGCCGCGAACGAGATCGCTTGCGCTTTCTCTTTGGTGCTAAAGTCAGGCGCTTGGAAGTCCGCCGCGCCTTTTTTCGCAAGGACGGCGCGAAGCTCTACGCGAGCCGCTTGCGCGTCTTGGTTAGCTTTGCTCAAGATGAACAAGGTTTCATCTGGCGCGTGGTAGAAGCCGCCGTGGCTGGCAACAGCGTAATCCCATCTCCATTGACCATTGCGGATCAATTTAACCGCGCTCGCGAGTTCCGCGTCCGTTGCGCCAAGCTCTCTGGCTTTTTGCATCTCAAGGTGCGCGGTTGCTAGGTTATTCACAGCGAATTTAAAGAGCGTCTCTTTGCGATCATACTTCTCTTTCAAGATCGCTTTGAGTTTGTCTTGATCTTCGCGGTGGCAGGTCATACAACTACGATCCATAGTTTTAAGCGGGCTTTGAATCTGGTGATCGCTGAACTTAGTCGCGCCCTCTTGGGTGTAAGGCATATGGCAATCGGCGCAGCTTACGCCTTTTTTGCCGTGAATACCAGTAGTGTGCAGCTCATAGTCGGGGTGCTGAGCTTTAATAATGGGCACGCCGCTTATAGAGTTTTTGAAGTCCGCGAACGGCTGTTTGTTCGGGAAGTTCTCAGGATCGTCATAGTATTTGAGCATACCCTCTGGCTCCAAGCCGTTTTTCCACGGGAATACGACAGCCATAGCCGTTTTCTCGCCGTTCGGGGTCGGGTGGAAGTAATACTCGCTGTGGCACTGAGCGCAGACGAGATCGCGCTTAACTTGGTGCGTAGAGTCTTTGAACTCGGGCAATTTAGCCGCTTTCAAGCCGTCGTTAACATACTTTCTGCCCATCTTGAGCGAAGCGTCTGTTTTGTCGTGGCAATCATAGCAACCAATAGGACTCGTAACTTCGGTACCCCATTTGTTCCATTTGCCTGTGTAATAATTCAAATCGCCCTTGTCTTCCATAAGGCGGACAACATCGGGAGATTTACACGTCCAGCAAGCCGCCGGAAGGGGGCTGTCTGGGTCCGCGGGGTTGATTTCAGGAGCGGCTACGCGCAAAGTGTTGGTGTTATCAACAACTGCGTAATAGTGTCCGCGCGGAGCGTTGTAATCTTTAGAGAAAGGATAACCCGCCCAAACGATAGCGAGCGCGGGCCACTTTTTGAGCATATCCTCAAGCTCAATGCTCTCGCTTGTTTTTTTCCACGAACCGTATTGGCGCGGGAATTTTTTGCTCCACTCGGAATTTACCGAAGGGTGTTCCAAATTAAGACCCGGATTAGTCATAGCCACCCGTTCGCCCTCTTTGGCGTTGATGTCGGTAGCCAACAAGCCCATTACCACGATCGCCATTAGCGAAACCGCCAACAACGCAACATATTTTTTCATCTTTGCCTCCTGCTTATTTTACTTCTCGCACGCCAAGATTATTCGGCACGCTCGCCAACCCACGCGCTTTGCCGTGCGGGGTCTCTCTGTGGCACGACCAACAATACCGATCGCCGGTAGCCGTGCTACTGTCAAATTTATGCGCATCACCATTGAGTTTAGCGTCAAAAATAACTACCCGCGCGAGCGACGCGTGGCAAGTTACGCAGTTTTCCTGCACCCGCCTCGCTCCGTCTTTGCTCATAGTTATCGCTTGTCCGTATCCCCCAAAGGTAAAGGCTTTTGAGTGGTTAAAACCGTCTTTTGCCTTCGCGATGAGCTTGCCTATACCGCCCTCGGGGAGGTGGCAGGAGTTGCATTTAACGTCCGCCACTCCGTGCGCGCTATGCTGCCAAGTAGCATACTGGGTATTCATCACATGGCAGTTTATACAGGCTTTCGGGTCATCGCTAAGGTATGTAAAGGCTTTAGACGCGCTCAGGACATAACTAAACATTCCGATCACGACCAGAAGCGCGAAAATCGCGCTGACCACGAGAAGTTTTCTTCGTCCCACTTGCCCTCCTTACCAAAAGTGAATGGGCTTATCATACTCACATCAACTTCGCATTAGCCTTGATCTAAATCAAAAACTTGCGCTAGCAAGCAATCTGCGGATTTTAAGGGTTTTTTAAGTGGGGTGGCGCGATCGGCGCAAGACATTAGCTTTTATTAAAATATTTTTGATAACAATACGCAATAATTATATAAAGAAAAGAGAGAATGGAGTAAAAAATTAAAAGCGGAATTATTATAAAGAGTATAGACCATAAAATACGCGCTATTTTTTCGCTGTATGTAATATCCAGAAACAATCCAATTAACATAACTGTAAGGCAAAGAAAAAATAAATATATTTCTTGTAAAAGCAATTTTTTCGCCGTTTCTTTTATATTTACTTGAAGCCCCCAATAAAAATTTGTTTTCATTTTGATTCGCCCTTATTCGCTTTTCCGCATATTGTTTTAATGAAACTTCCGTCTTTTGCCCAAAGATAGTCTAAACAATTATCCTCCGATGTTTTTGTCTTGATTTTTACGACATCTAGCGCGTCAAAAATTTCGGCAAGCGAAACCGAACCGTTGTTGTTCCAATCAATTTCATTGTAGTCAAAATAAGAAAAGACGATCATTAAGACAAGCAAAAACCATAAAAACAAATATAGAAAAATTTGCAAAAACAACGCGCAAATTATTTTTCCCATTGAGAATAAACCTCTTACCAATAATATGTCCGCTCTAAATATTGTGATAATAAAAATACTTTTTCATCATTTCCTCCTAATTTCCTTTTTCTGGAGGCAACAGAATCCGAGATTCTTTCGCGTTTTCCATTTTTTTAATAGAATCTTCTATAAATAGCGCGTATAGTCTTTTAATTCCGTGCATTTCTTTTAAAAGCGCCAAAGCCTCTTTATTGTTAATATCTAAAAGCATAGCGGAAGCAACATTTTTGAAAGCGAAATTAATCTTCATAGCTTCTATGCTTTTCTTTGCAGCTTCAATATATTGATCAATTGGCTTAAATTCTTTATGCGGTTTTATTGTCTTGATAATACGCAAAAGGCGGTTTTTGTCCTTATTTGGAGAGACATAATGCAGAAAACCAATAAAATTATTATCCGCAAACACTAATAGCATAGCGGAAAAAGATTCTCTGAATGTTGCGGAAAAGATAAATCCTTCTATTGCAACTTCTTTTTTTATTATAGTTAAACCGTTATTATTTGTTATCTCTATTTTTCCGTTTTTAAATTCATTTATTGCCTCATTGCAGACGTCGTCCGATTCCGCAACATTGTATATATCGCTATATTTTTTTAAATGTCGCATAGTTTTAATGGGAGGACACAAAGGGAACGTCGGATAATTTTTGTCGATTATGAGAGCGTTGTCATTGCTGTCATATAACACTATTCCCGACAAATGCAAATCAACAGATTCCGATGATTTATTTATTACTGATACATATTCTACATTAAAATCGCTATCGTCAAATATAAAACCCAATGGATATATGCTTTCCGCAAAACAGAAAAAATTAAGACAGTAAAACAGAAAGACTGACCTTTTCATTGTTCGCCTTTGTTGTGCGCGATCACGCGGAGGTTGGAAAGGCGATCGTAAAAGAAATAATAAGCTTTATTTTTTTCTTTGTAGGCGCGATCTGAAATGTCGCCGCCGTTGCTTGAGTCGCTTGATCCGCCCGAAGAGTTGCGGGAAATCAAAGATAACGAAAGCGCGAACGCAAACGCAGGCAAAAAGGCGGGCGCTAAAGTTCGCGCTACGGAAATCGCAGCAAAAGAAAACATATTTACGGCTGACAAAACTGGCATAGATCGTCTTTACAAAAAATTGCGGCTACTCTGCGCCTATTGTATAAAGACGGAGCTTAAAACTTCAGGAGGCAAATCCCGCAAGCAAAACCGCGCCTCTTAAAGCGGCGATCGGCGGAAGTCAAAAATCGTTACAATCCGCCAAAATTTTCAAGGTCGCGTAATGTTAAAAGTGGCGTTAGTAGGTTTGGGTACGGTAGGAAGCGCGGTAGCGGATATTTTGGAGAAAAACAAAGAGTTAATCAAAAGCCGCGCGGGCAAAGAGATCAAAGTCGTAGCGGGCGTCGTGAAAAACCCCGCCAAAAGCCGCGCGGGGTTTGATTTTCCGATCAGCGGTGACTACAGGGTCGCCGCCGAAAACCCCCAAGTAGATGTTGTCGTAGAGCTAATGGGCGGCGTGGAAAAAGCCTACGAAGTCGTCTCGGCGGCGTTGAAAAACAAAAAGGCGGTCGTTACGGCGAACAAGGCGTTGCTGGCGTATCGCCGTTATGAGTTGGAGGCGATGGCGAAAGGGTTGCCGTTTATGTATGAAGCGAGCGTGGCGGGCGGTATTCCTATAATCCGCGCGCTCCGCGACGGGCTCGGCGCGAACCACATCGAGGGTATTCTCGGCATCGTCAACGGCACCTGCAATTATATGCTTACAAGAATGTTTGAAAAGCGCGTTACATTTGATCAGGCTTTGAAAGAGGCGCAATCGCTGGGCTACGCGGAGGCTGACCCGACCTTTGATGTCGGCGGTTTTGACGCGGCGCACAAGTTGCTGATTTTGGCGAGCCTCGCCTATGGAATTGACGCTAAACCCGAAGACATTTTGATCGAGGGAATCGGGCATTTAACGAGCGAGGATATTGATTTCGCCGAGGAGTTCGGCTATACGATCAAAAGCCTCGCGATCGCGAAAAAAGTCGGCGGCAAAGTAAGCCTGCGAGTGCACCCCGCGCTGATTTCGCGCAAAGATATGATCGCCAAAGTCGGCGGTGTGATGAACGCCGTTTCGCTCACAGGCGACAAGGTCGGCGAGACATTTTACTACGGCGCGGGGGCGGGCGGAGAGGCGACCGCGAGCTCTGTGATCGCCGATCTGATCGCGATCGCGCGGGGCGAACACACGACAATGCTAGGCTTCTCGCACCCCAGCGAAAAGCCGCTGGAGCTCGCTCGCAAAGATGAAATAGAGAGCAAATACTACATTCGGCTTTTGGTGGAAGATGTCGCGGGCGTTTTGGCGCAGACGGCGGCGATTTTGGCGGCGCATAATATCTCGATTGAGACCGTTTTGCAACGCAAAAAGCGGGTGAAAAAAGAGTGGGCGAGCCTTTTATTTTCCACGCACACGGCGCGGGAGACGGATATTTACGCGGCTCTTCGCGCGATCGGCGATCTGGCGTTTGTGAAAGCACCGCCCGTAATGCTGAGGATTGAGAGTTAAATTACATCGTCATTGGGTTTTTGACCTTGTTAATTCGTCGTTGCGGGCGCGAGAGCTTCTAAATAGTTGCCGATCGCGGGTTGTCGTCGTGAGAAATAAACGCGCTTTCGCCTATCGTAGTAACTGGATTTAGGATTACGATCGCGGTTGATTTACCGCAATCGTTGAAAGCGAATTTGCCGATCGCGGTAACGGAATTTAGAATAACATAATCGCCGCTTTTATCTTGCATAAATCGCGGCAAGGTTTGCGTATTTTTATCAAACAAAACTCCGTCCAAACTCGCGTAAAGAGTTTGGCTTTTTAACGAGGCTTGAAATCGGGCGCGAAACGGCTAGGATTGGGCGGCTAAATAACATTCGTTTGCCTGCAAAGCGCATTACGGCGCGGATTTTCTCGCGGCGGGGTATTGCGGCGGTAAAAATATGGCGGTTGTTGCGGAAAGGTTTGTCGTCAATCAGCGGACGTTTTTCAGCGCGTTTTTTACGTATTCCAAAGTTCGGCGCAATCCGCGCGCAAGTCGCGCGATCGGTATTTGGCGTGGCAAAAGATCGCGATCATAATAGACGCGATCTTTTGTTCTTGCGCGATCTTCGCCGCGATCTTTTCAGAGTTTCGCGCCGCTACGCGAGCGGAACTACGGAAACTTTCTTGCGTTCCGCGTCTTTTTGGGCGAATTCGACTTTGCCGTCAATGAGCGCGAAGATCGTGTGATCTTTGCCCAAGCCTACATTCGAGCCCGCGTGAAAGCGCGTCCCGCGCTGGCGGATAATGATGTTGCCCGCGCGGACGAATTCGCCGCCGAACTTCTTGACGCCTAATCTGCGACCAATAGAATCGCGGTTATTTTGGGTGCTGCCCTGACCTTTTTTGTGTGCCATAAGCGGTATCTCCTTTTAAATTTGTTTGCCTTGAAACGTTTCGGCATTAGCGCGCATTGCCGCGGAAAGTAAAGTTTCCCGATCCGCGCTACGTCCGCGCCGCTAACTTCGCGCGGCGATTTTGGACGGTTTTTTGCCTTTGTTTTGTTACAGATTTATCGCCGTAATCCTCACGCGCGTAAAATCGCGGCGGAAACCGCGCTTTTGTTTGCTGTCTTTGCGGCGGCGTTTTTTGAAAATCACGACTTTCGCGCCGCGCCCCTCGTTGATAACTTCGCCCGTAACTTTCGCGCCCTTTAATGTCGGCTCGCCAACGGAGAGTTTGCCGTTGTCGCTCACCGCCAAAACTTCGTCAAACGAGATCGCGCTTTTAGTCTCCAAGCCGCGCTTGTCAAACAAGATAATATCGCCTTTCGCGACTTTATATTGCTTGCCGTCTGTTTTAATTATCGCATACATAAGCTGCCTTTTTTGTAACTTCTCGCGCCGATAAAATCGCCGCGCGGAATTTGGGGCGCGATTATAGCGAAAATTGCTTAAATTGTGCGTAAGTTTAGATGTCAAAGCGACTAAGAGGCGCGGGGAGCGGCAAAAGAACCCGCGCCAAAAGCATTGCTCGCCATACCTCTTTGCATTTTGCGCGGCGTATGTGGCGGAGAGCGGCTTCCGCGCCGAATTATCCGCCGCGCTTTTCTGATCGGCGAAACTATCCCGCGCTCTCCTAATTATAGTTCCTCGCGGTTTGTAAAGCAAAAGTTATCAATTTGTATGAGGATTAATCAAATAAACCGCATTGATTTTCGGCCTGTTGCTGTTTTTTTTGTGTTTTTGGTCGCTCAAAAAACAAAGTTTGCAATTCGGGATATTTTTTGAACAAATATCTTTTTACAAGCCCTGCGCGCGACAAAGGTTTTTTGTAATTTTCAATATCTTCATTTGTGTTGTAATCAAGCAAAACACGGTCTTGTTTTTCCGCTATTTCTTTCAATAACAATTTCGTTTCCCTACTATCAACTTCGTATCTATGCCCTAATGGTTTGCCGAATTTTCGCTCTGCGCATTTGGATACTTCTTCAAAATGCTTTCTTCTTTCGATTTCTTGTTTGCTATGTATATCATTGTCAAAAATTCTTTCTGAAAGACAGTTTGCCCGATTTCTAAGAAATTAATGTCGTCCGCCGAAACGGTACTGCGGAATATACGCCGATCCTCGGCGTCCTTTATGTTTGTGATGTATTCTAGCGGAATCCAAGAGCGCGTCTTTAAGTTGCAAGAGGACGTTCTGTAAAGGCTTCTTTTTGACCGAGAGAAACATAACAAGAGCCGCCAAATTTGCGGGCGGCTACGACGACTGTCTCTTTGCTTTCCGCGTTTTTTGCCGATTTTAGCTCGCGGTTTTTGCGATAAAGCGCGAAAAAACTATACTTATGAAAACACAAAAAGGACGGCTATGGCAGGGCAAATTTTTCACTTTTCGGATTTTCGTCCGTTTATCCGCCACGAAATCGGCGAAATGGGGCGATTGTTGGAGGATAGGCGCAAAATTACCATTATGTTCGTGCGGCACAGCGAACCGCAAAGAATGTTGAAAGTGCTTAAAGACGCGCTTCGCACGAGCGATGTGATATTCAGAAAAAATGACTTGTTTTTGATCGTGATGCCCGCCACCGATAAAGAAGGCGCGATGCACGTCGCCAGAATGATGGAAGAGTATTTCGGGCACACGATTGTCGATGTGAATGCCACTTGGCCCGAAGACGGCACCACAGAGGGCGATCTTTTGGCGAATTTCGCGCAATACATCGCCTCAAAATGTTCGCTGGATTTAATGGACATTCTCAAATAAATTAGCGAAGGATTCGCGTGGCGGAGGCGACCCAAAACCACGAAGACCAAGAGGTCTTTATATTAAAAGAAGGCGAAAAAGAGAGCGAAGAGAAAGGCGCAAAGCCTGCCGAAGCCGCCCCCGCGCGTAAAATTACTCCCAAACAAATCGCGGACAAAGTCCTGCGCAAGATCGCCGATCGCCTCAAAAGCCCTCTGGTTTGGGGGGCGGGCGTTTTGGCGTTGATCGCGTTGTTTTTTGCGGCTCTTAGAATGATAGTCGGCGACTCAAGCGAGCGCGTTTGGACGCCGCCCCCTTTGCTTTCCGATTTCGCGATTGAAGCCTCTATGGACGATCGCCAAATTATCGCGATGGAGCGATCGTTCTCCACTTTGGAAAACCAGCTCTCAAAAGCCGCGCTCCTTTACGGCAAAGGCAATGTTGAGCAAGCGCTGGATATTTACGAGCAGGTTTCGCTTTTCAGCGGGACTTTGTCGCTCTATAATTTAGGCGTGGCGCGAATGCGACAAGGCGAATACGCCGCCGCGATCGAGGCGTTTGACGCGCAAATTGAGGGCGGCGAATTAAAGACTCCAGGCGCGATCAACGCCGCCGCGTGCGCTTTGCAAATTGGCGACGAGTCGCGCTTCAACCACTATGTCGCGGTCGCGAAGCAAAATTTGGCGCGCGAGGCGAACTCGCCGATCTTCGGATTTTATTACGCGGCGGTGAATTACTACGACAATAGCCCTTTCAAAGCTTTGATCGCCGCCGATCGCCCCACAATCGATTATCTGCAGCCGTCGCAGGATTTGATCGCGGCGAAGATGCGCGTGATGTTCAGCGATACGGACGGCGCGATCAAGACGCTTGAAAAGATCGGGCGCAAAGAGGATTTGCTCACGATAGGGCTTCTTTACGCGCGCAACGGCGATTGGTCAAACGCCGCCGAAAAAATGACGCAAGCGATGAACGAGGGAGTAGAATACAACAGATCGCGAGCCGCGCTAATTTTGACGCACCTTAAAAGCGGCTTCCCGCGCGACGCGGGGGCGCTCGTTTCGCAAGCGCTTGACGAGGGCGCGAACCCGCTCGTTTACCCAATCCGCGTGAAACTCCGCGATTCGCTCTTTGACATCAACGAGGCGCAGGAGTATTTTTCGCGCCGCCTGCTGATTGAGCCGCGCATATTTTTGCAAGTGCTTTTTAACTACACGCCTTACATTATAGTCGTGCCGACCAAAGGCATAACCGATATGCGCAAAGGGCAAGCGGCGATCGCGAGCGACGAGATCGCGGAGGCGGAAAATCTCCTATCGCAGAGCAGCAGGTTTTCACCAGCGGGCGCTAAAATGAGCGCGGCGGTGAAACTCGCGATCGCGCATAGAATTACGCAAGCGAATAAGGCTTTAGCGGAGCTTGAAAGAGAAGTGCCGAATTTGGCTGTGTTGGAATACAACCTCGCGCTTTCATACGCGCAGCTAGGCGAATTGCGAGACGCGCAAAAACACTTTCGCCGCGCCTATTTTTTAGACAAAAGAAACACCCAAGCAGGAGTTTATGCCGCGATTTTAGCGCCGATCGCGGGGGTGAAAGACGCTCGGATTTTGGGCGAGCTTCAAACGGCGCTGCATAAAGACGAGAGCGAAGAGTCCTTGTTTTTGCAGGCTTTACTCAGTTTTAACAGCAGTAACTTTCAGGCGACTTCGCAGTGGCTTGGGCGCAAAAATCCAAGCGATAAATCTACGTATCTTTTGCTCGAATTATTCGCCGCCGATCAAACGGGGCGCGACGAGGAGCTAAAATCCGCCGCGAAACGTTTGACGGCGCAGAATAAAAGGGACCTTTTGAGCGGAATTTTTGAATTTTACGCCGAGCACAAGGGCAAAAATATGAAGCAATTCGCCTTTGAAGCGCAGTCGTTTATGGATCGCCGCGACTTTGACTTTGACACGTTATATCACGGCGCGCCAGTCGCGAGGGAGCTTTACAGCCGTTTGGCGCTGATTTCAGGCAACTTGCGCGATGTCCGCGCGATGCTGGAAGCGCAGTTAATTAAAGAGCGCAAAGACGCGCC
This sequence comes from Helicobacteraceae bacterium, assembly GCA_031286325.1. Lineage (GTDB taxonomy): Bacteria > Campylobacterota > Campylobacteria > Campylobacterales > SZUA-545 > JAIRNH01. Next base: position 30,591 of record JAITUT010000005.1, on the reverse strand, counting down.
GAATTTGATGCAATCGCTGGCGTTTCTCAACATTTATCTGCAAGATTTTGAGCAGGCTTATACGATTATGAACGCCGTGATTGACGAATTCGGGGTGAAAACGAGCCGCGCTTTGCGGCTTGGCGCGATCGGCGCGATCGGCGCGGGGCACAAAGAGAACGCGATCGCGCTCCTGCAAATGGCAAAAAAGATCGATCCGACGGACTTTGAATCGCGCTACGCTCTGGGGCTTTTGTATCACGAGGCGCAAGACGCGCGCGGCGCCGCGCTGGAATACTCGTTTATGTCGCCAGGGCATTACGAAAGCAGGTTTTTTGACTTTGAAATTCGCCCCGCGACCGACCCTTTGCGCCCCGACGGAATGGACGACGAGTCGGAAGAACTTGACGCGAACGAAAGTAAATGATCTACCGCAAAATTTTTAAGCCGATCGCGGATCGCTTTTTCGCGCTTGTTTTGATCCTGTTTTTTTCGCCTGTGTTGATTGTGGTCGCGATCGTTTTGCGCGTTAAATTAGGATCGCCTGTTTTTTTCACGCAGAAGCGTCCGGGTAAAGACGCGCGGATTTTCACGATCTACAAATTCCGCACGATGACAAACGATCGCGGCGCTGAGGGCGAACTTTTGCCCGACGAGGCGCGGCTAATCGGCGCGGGTAAAGCCGCGCGCGCGATGAGTTTGGACGAATTGCCGCAACTATTTAATGTGCTAAAAGGCGAGATGAGTTTTATCGGACCGCGCCCGCTTTTGCCCGAATATTTGCCGCTTTACAATGAGTTTGAGGCGCGCCGCCACGAGGTTTTGCCCGGCATTACGGGGTGGGCGCAGGTAAATGGGCGCAACGATCAGAGCTGGGAAAAACGCTTTGAGTTGGACGTATTTTATGTGGATAATTTGTCGTTCGCGCTGGATTTTAAGATCGCGCTTATGACAATCGCGAAAGTCCTCGCGCGCAGCGATGTGAATGAAAAAGGTTCGGCGACAAAAAACCCGTTTATGGGGAGCGTTAAAAGTTTATAACTAGAGACAAAAACCGTTTGTCATATCTATTTAAACTCTATACAATGTATCGTCTCCTCGTTTAATTTTTTCGAATTGATTAAAATTTTTCTCCGCGCGGCTTTCCGTTCTGATTTCTAAAACCCTTTTGAAAAGAGCCGTATTTTACAAGCGTGTCGTCTGTTATTTCAATAATTAAAATTTGCGATAAAAGTAAACTGCGTTTTCTCAGCCTCGACTTTGCGCCGCGTTTTATGCGCTTCTTTGTATATTTAGATAATTCGCCTTTTAACTCTTCGCGCCAATTGCAAAAGCCGTCAAAAGAGCTGTTGCTGTATTTCGGCGTCTGAAATTCAAAGAGTCCCGCTAATTTTCGCTCGCGTAAGTATTGAAAATAAAATCCGATCCGCTCCGTTTGTCTCCAATGCGCGTATTCGGCTTTTTTTGTTTCAAGAATTACGTTTTTGCCGCCCCATTAAAGGGCGTTCGTTTTTAATTTTTTTCAATTTCCGCGTAAACCTCTTTATCTATCGTCATAGAAATCCTTAATCAATTTGAGATCGCGATGGCGAACTCGTCCGCGTCGGACGTTTTTTCTCAGTATTCTCCCTGACCCTGAATACATAATTCGGATCGCTTACCATTTTGATTTTGTCTTGTACGCTGATCCCGTCGAGCGCGTATCCGATCGCGTCCCACCCCTTTGCTCTTTGCCGCGCGAAGAGCTCCACGCGGCTTACGTCGCCAAAGAGCCGCGCTATCCTATCGCGGATAATCGGCGGCTTGACCGAGTGTCCGATACGCTCGTGCATTAGAATTTGCGGCACCGTTTTGTCCGCCGATTTAATGTGTCCGCGCATACCCAGCAGGCAAATTTCAATGTTTGACTTTGTGTAACTGCCCATTCCGTTTAGCGGCGCGCCGTCTTTGCGCGTTTTGACCCACGAAAAAGCGCAGGTTTTATACTTGAACCCCCACGCGTCCATAACTTTGAAAGCGTCGGGCAGAGCGGGCATAGTCGCCCACAAAAAGAGCGCGCAATTTTTGTCGCGCAGAGATTTCACGTCAAGGGCGCAAATTTCCTCTGTGGACATCGTCTCGTAGTGTTTTTCGGGGGCGAAACGCCCGCCGTCTTTGCCTGTACCCCAAAGGTAAGCCCACGGCGGGTCCGCGTAGATAACTTGGTATTTCATTTCGTGCTCGTTTGCCGTTTTGTATCTGGCGATATTGTAACGAAAGCCGCCGTTTTTGAAATTTTCCGCAGACGATAAGTATTTACCGAGAATGAATTTTTGCTCGATCGCTCGCCCGTTTCACACAGCGGCAATTTTGAGAAAATTTTCTAAATAAGCCGTAACGCCCGCCTATTTTTTCTCGCCCGCAAAAACTCTTCTGTCGCCCTCCCGCCTTATGTCGGCGTATAAATCAAGCCGCTCCAAATACGCCAGCGCGTATTTGCGGCTGAAACCAAAGCGCGACTTCACGCTTTGCACATCAACGCCGCCCTCCGCCTTGATCGTCTCGCGCAGCGCGTTCATCATCTCCGCGAGCGTTTCGGCAGTAACGAACAAATTGTGCTCCAAACGCACCGCGCGAGCCGATTTCGTCAAGGCTTTCAATGCCGTATCCCCCACCGCGCGGTCAATATCCAGCGCGTCATAAATGTTGTACGGCGCGTCAGGCGTGGCGCGCGCCGCCGCCAAAACCTCGTAAATTTGCCGCTCGGCAAACTCCGCGACATTTTCCACATCGCACTTCGCCGATCGGTAAAGATTCTCCGCAAAGACCGCTTCGCCGCGCTCCACAAGCTCGTTTAACGCGCTCGCCGCAAAATTCTCGCTCGCCCAGCCAAACCGCTCCACAAGAGACTTCGCGCTTAAAAGCGCGCGGCGGTTTTTGATAAAAATTTCGCTCGTAGCCCGCGCAAGACGTTTTTTCGCGCGATCGTCATATATCACAAGCGATTTTTCGTCTATGAAAACGCCAGCCGCACCTTTTGCTATGGCGATCGCTTTATCTTGCGGCATCGCGAATCTTTGATACGAGCTAATCAGCCCGAATCCGCGCTCGTGCGCTTTGATTAACACGGCGAACGCGCCGGCGAAATCGCGCCGCGCGAGGCTCTCGCACAACGCGATCTTTTGATCTTTGCCCAGCGGATCGCCGATCGGTAGCAAAATTTCGCCGCCCGCGATCTCGCCGTTCGCGTTTCTTAACACGAATTTTTCGCCAAAAACCGCGAAAATCTCAGTCTCCGCAATGATCTCAATAAACTCGCCTTTCAACGCCAAAACTTTCGCGTTCGCGCGTTTCGCGCCGATAAAAAATTGCGCGTCTTCGTTGTGGCGGATCGCGCCTCGCGCCGCCGCGCCGATTCGCTTAAAGCCGCGTAAGAATCCGCGTTTGGTCAGCAAAACGCCGCGCTCCAAATCGCTCGCTTCCACGCCTTTTAAGTTGATCGCCGCGCGATCGCCCGCGCGCGCTATCTCCGCCTCCCTGCCTTGAACGCGAATCGCTCGCGCCGCAACTTCTTTGCCCAGATCGGCGATCCAAACTTTTTCGCCCGCGCGCAACTCGCCGCTCAAAACCGAACCTGTTACGACCGCTCCCGTGCCCTTGATCGTAAAAGCGCGATCGGCGTAGAGCCTGAAAAACCCCAAATTTTCGCGATCGGCGACGCTCAAAGCCGCGATCGCCGCTTTCAAAGCCTCAACGCTCGCAAGATTCTTGATCGTTACCTCGCAAATTTCAGAGGTTGCGATCGAGACTGCGGCGAATAACTCCGCGATCTCTTTGCGCGTTGCCGCAATCTGCTCCGCGTTCGCCAAATCTGTTTTCGCGATCGCTACGATCGCGGTCTTCACCCCCAAAAAATCGGCGATTCGCAAATGCTCAATCGTCTGCGGCTTAACGCCTTCCGCCGCCGAAACTACGAGCAACAGCGCGTCAAACGCAAAGGCGCCCGCGATCATATTTTTCACAAGTTTTTCGTGCCCAGGCACATCAATAAACGAAACGTTCGCGCCGCCAAACGCCGCGTGCGAAAAACTGATGTCTAACGTGATCCCGCGCTCAATTTCTTCGGCTCGCTGGTCGCCGTCAAAGCCCGTGAGAGCTTTAACCAGCGCGGTTTTGCCGTGATCAATATGTCCGGCGACGCCGATAATCAATCGTTTCATTGCGAATTTCCGCGCGCGGCGCCGCGCGGCGCGACTTCCGCCAAAACTTCGCGCAAAATCCCCGCTAGTTTTTCAAGATCGCGATCAAAAATCGCCCGCGTTTCTACAAACAACTTACGATCTTCAACCCGCGCGATCACCCCCTTTTCGCGCAACTTCGTCTGCAAAATTTCGGAGTTTTCGTCGCCGAAATCAAATACGAGCGCGACTCCCTTGATCGCCGTACAAGGCATAGAGCCGCCGCCCGCGAAGTTTTCAGTCTCTCTGATCTCGCGCGGAAAGTCGCCTATTAGCGCGGCGAGTTTTTGAGCGCGGCATAGCAATTTAGCCGCATCCGCGCGGAATATATTTACCCCCGCGATCTCGCCCTCTAACCCCAAAATGTAGCGGCGCAGAGTGGCTTCCAACACCGCGATCGTGAATTTGCCCACGCGCAACATTCTAAATAATTGGTTTCGTTTCAGCGCGTCAATCAGCGGTTTTTTGCCGCAAATTATTCCCGCTTGGGAGCCGCCGAAAAGTTTATCGCCGCTGAAACTCACGAGAGAGGGCGCGAAGCGGGCGATCTCGGTTAAGAGCGGCTCGCCCTTAAATTCAAACTCCGCGAGCTGCCCGCTGCCTAGATCGTAATAATCAATCAAACCGCGACCCACGGCGAGGCGCGACAACTCGGCGTATTCGACTTCGCTGGTAAAACCGATCGTGGCGAAGTTGGATTTATGGACTTTCATCAAGAGCGCGGTCTTTTCGCAAATCGCGTTTTCGTAATCCGACAGGCGCGTTTTGTTGCTCGCGCCGACCTCGCGCAGGATCGCGCCGCTTAAACGCATTACTTCGGGGATTCTAAACGATCCGCCGATCTCGACGAGTTCGCCGCGGCTTACGATCGCTTCGCGATCGCGCGCGAATGTGTTCAAAACCAAGAAAACCGCCGCCGCATTATTATTCACCGCGATCGCCGCCTCAAAACCCAGCGCGTTTTTCAGCAAATCTTCAAGGCGCGCGTAACGATCGCCCCTTTTGCCGCTTTTTTCGTTAAATTCCAAATTGCTGTAACCAGTGATCACAGGCTCGATCTCGCGGTAAATTTCGGGCGAGATCGGGCTTCTGCCTAAATTGGTGTGGATCGCCACGCCAGTCGCGTTAATGAGCGGCTTCAAAGCCGGATCGCGGAATTTCGCGAACTTTTCGGCGATTTTGGCGGCGATCACGGCGATCTCAAAATCCGCCTCAACCGCTTCGTTCGCGATCGCTTTCTGGCGCAACGCCTCAACTTCTTCGCGCGCGAGTTTGGCGCGGAGTTTCGGCGGGATTTCGGCGAGCGATTCGCGCTTTAACAACAGGTCTAATTTTGGGATATTTTGCAGCATTTTGCCCTCAATTCGTGGCGTAAAATAACTTTGCGCGCTCAATGATCAGCGAAAGTTTAGCGATCTCAATATCCAAAATGTCGCTTTCGCGCGAGTTTTGCAGCGTCTCCAAATCAAATTTACTGCGATCGCCGCTCTCCGCTTGCGCTCTCGTAACCGCGATCAGCGAATCGTAAAGCGCGATATTTTCCTCCGAAACGGCGATTTGCTTTTCGAGCGCCTCGCTCGCGCTTAACGATTGCGCGTAAATACGGCGCGATTCCTCAACCGCCGCGCGCTCCTCCGAGTCCGCTCGCAACGCCTCTAACTTTTTCTCCTCAATCGCCCACTTTTCGGTGAAACTTAGCGGCATTGAGAGGCTTAAACCGTAGTTGTAGCCCTTGTTTTCGGCGAGGGCGTTTTCGCGCCACGAAGCGCCCGCGTTCGCGCGCAAAGTCGGCAAAAACGACGAGATCGTCAGGCGCGTTTGCTCTTTCGCGGATTTAGCCGCGACTTTCGCGAGCTTTACGGCGATTGAATTCGCAGCGAATTGTTCGGGCGCGATCGCGGGATAATCATCAACGGCGATCTTTTCGGGAGTAAGCGGCGAAATTTTTGCGATCTCTTCCAAACGCGATCGTTTGGCGTTCAGCAATTCCAAACGCGATTTTTGCGCGTTGTTTTTCGCTTTCAAAGCGTCGTTAAGCTGCGTAATATCAGCCTCGCCAGCTTCGTATTGGCGGCGTTTGATGAAGAGCGCGATCTCGGCGTTTTTGATAGAAAGCTCGTTTTGCGTTAAGCGCGTCTCGTCTTGGCGCGTCTGCAAAACGAGCGTCGTAAGATCGCGCAAGTAGCCGTTAATCTCTTGCGTTAATCGCAATTTTTCGCTCTCAGCCCAAAACTCCGCTTGACGAACCGAGGCGATAATCCCGCCGCTGCGAAACAAATCCTGCGAAAAGTTTGCGCCCGCGTTTTTCGTTTGCTCCCAATCCGTGTTGTCCGCGCGGCTCCTTTCCACGCCGCCTGAGAGCGAAATTTCGCCGACAAAATCGTATTTTTGACGTTTGCGCCCGGCTTCGATCGCGGCTTCTTTATGGGCGATCTTATCTTGCAAATCCGCGCTTAAATGCGAAATGTCAACCGCGAACGCGCCCGAAAAACACGCGCAAAAAAGAGTTATGAAAAGGCTAAACTTTTTCGTCAAAGACTCCTTCAAAGTTCGCGATAATGCGCTCCATTCCTTTGAAAACCAGCAACTGATCTACGATCGTGCCCTCAAAGTAACGCGCGAAATACGCGCCGTCCCCGCCCGTTAAATAAATTTGCTTGTTGCGCGAGAGGGCTTTCACCGCGCTCACGAGCGGCATCACCACGCCGAAGCTGATCGCCTCGCCCGTAGATTGCGGCAGACTCTCCAAATCAAGCGAAAATGTCATCGCCTTTTGCAGGCGCGGCGAAATCCGCGCGTACATCTCTTTGAACTTCGTAAGACCGGGATATATAAAACCGCCCAAATGCACCGAGTCGCGCATTACATCAACGGTGATCGCGCTGCCTGCGTCAACGATAACTCCAGTATCCACCGCCATACACGCCGCCGCGCGATCGACGCCGAGCCCGTGATAAATTGAATCCAGCGAAATAAAGGGCTCCAGACTGAATGTGCGGTATTTGCGCGCGAGTTTGCGCTCCGCGACCTCATTCACGCTGATCACATAGATCGCCTCGTCCGCTTCTAATTTGACTTCAGGCAAACCCGCGACTGGCGTCTTCCAAATCCGCCCGTTTTGTTTGAAGTGGTAGTGCGTGTTGCCGATTTCACAGAGGGTCATAGATCAATACTTTACGCTAAAGAGCGGGTGGCACTGCTCCACGCTTTCAAAGAGCTGTTTCTTTTCAAGGTGCGTGTAAATTTGCGTGGTGTTTAAGCTAGCGTGCCCTAAAAGCTCTTGCACCACGCGCAAATCCGCGCCGTTTGAAATGAGCGAGGTCGCGAAACTATGGCGCAAAGCGTGCGGCGAAACGCCGAGCAGGCGTTCCGTAACTCTAAACGCGAAAATACGGCTTAACGCGCCGCCTTGATAGTTGATAAAGAGAAGCGGGCTTGAAAACGGGCGCGCGTTTAGGTAATTATCCAGCGATTCCAATGATTTTTTGGCGATCGGCACGAGACGCTCTTTCGCGCCTTTGGCGTAGCGGATTTTAAGCCAACCGTCCTCAATGTCGGCGATCTCGGCTTTAAGCGCCTCGCTAATTCTCGCGCCGCTCGCGTATAAAAATAATATCAGCGCGTGATCGCGCAACGCGACCCAAGGGCGGCGACGGAGCTCGGATTTAGTTTGTTCGCACGCGGAAAATATCGCTTCGGGGGGCATATATTTAGGCAAGGATCGCGGAGTTTTCGCCCTAGCCAATTTAAATTTTCGATCGCTCGTTAAATTTTCGTAGCAATAATCCAAAAAGGAGTTGATCGCGCTTAACTTGCGGTTGTGCGTGTTAGGGTTTGAAAAATTCGCGAGAAATTCGTAAATATCGTCCGTTTCCAGATTGGTTAACGGCTTTTTGACCTCGTTCGCGAATTGCGCCAAATCGTTTTCGTAAGCCTCCAAAGTGTTTTTGGAGAGCGTCAAAACCACGCGGCAGTGGCGCAAAAAGTCCTCCGCCTCGCTAACGAAATTTTTGCCGCCCATTTCAACCGCGCCCACTTAATCTTCCCACAAAATTCGTTTTTCGTATTGCCAAAAGCCGCGCGAATCCGAATGAACTTGCTCGCGGACCGAATCGGGCAGGTCGTAAATTTTCACTACTTTGAGATCGCCGCTGAAACGCGCCGCGTAGCCGCTCTGCTCCAAAGCCCAAATTTCGCCGTTGCGCTCGGCGGCGGCGGCGTAACGCGCGTAAGTTAGTTTAGTTTCAGCCAAAGTTTCAAGCGCGGGGGTTAATTTATATACCGCGCCGTCCCTAGCAAAGACAAACAAACCGCTTGGGAACTTCGCCGCTTGGCGCACGTCAATGTCGCGCGCGGTTACTAAGCCGCTCGGCGCGATCGACAAAATTTTGCCGCCGCCCGCCGCGATCACATAGCCCTCGTGATTGACGAGAAACGCGATATTCGCGAAAAATTCGGCGTCCGCTACCACGATCTCATTCATCGTTTGCCACGAGGCGCGATCTACAACTACGAGTTTGCCGTCAAGCGAGCCGAAGGCGATCCAATTTTCGCCGATCAGCGGCTTCGCAAAGGGCGAGGCGGCGGTCAAAGCGGGTCTCTCTTGCGAGAAAAATAAGATATTTTTTGTGGCGGCGTCAATTACTTTTAGCGAATTTTTTTTCGTAACGATCGCTAAAACAACGCCGTCCGTAGCGCCCGCGACGACTGCCGCGTCGTCCTCAAACTCGTTTTTGATCTTGCCGTTTTCGTAGAGCAGAGTCTTTTTCACGCCGTCTGTCGCGAGGGCGAATTGATCGTCAATTGAGAGCAGATAAAATCCCTCTTGCAGTTTAGGCGCGCCGCGCTTGGCGCTCAAAACCGCGCCGTTTTCCAGAGTAACGCCGTCTTGCGATTTTCTGGCGATCGGCGAGGGCAGTTTGTCGTGATAACTGAGCCTGCTTTCTATTTTGTTAGGCTCGTAAACGGCGAGGTTCGAGCAACCGCCGAACGTCGCCGCCAATACGCAAATTAACGCTAAATAATTTTTCATAACTATATTTTTAGCCACTTTATACTTAACTCACAGGGTTTCTTAAATACTCGGCGACAATTTCTAGCGGGTGCAAGAACTTTTGCGCTAAGCCTTGTCGCTCCAAAGCGTCTGAAAGTTGCACGCGGCACGCGCTGCACTCCGCGCTCACAAGGCGCGCGTTCGTAGCGGCGATCATTCGCGCTTTTTCAATTCCAGCGGCGCGGGCTAACGCGTGGCGATCGGTTTGGATCGTTATCCCGCCGAAACCGCAACAAGTTGACGAATTTTCCATTTCGCTCAGATCGCAGAGGTTTTTAAGTAGCGCGCGCGGCTCTTTGAATACGCCTTGCGCCAAACGCGCGTGGCACGGATCGTGATAGGTCAAAGTTTCGCGTTTTTCGGCGGGGATTTCGGGCAAAATTTCTAGCAAATTCGTGTTTCTCGCGAGGAATTGCGAGGCGATAAAACACTTTGCGGCGATCCTCTCCGCGCGCTCAACCCAAAGAGGCTCGTTTGCCAGTACTTTCGCCCAATCGTGGATTATCATCGCCGAACAAGTCGCTTCGGGAATTATCACCGCTTCAACGGCGTCAATAAAGAGCTCAAAATACTCAATGTTGTATTTGACCAGCTTTTTTGTGGTTTTCAGATCGCCGGTGAAATATGAGGGCGCGCCGCAGCAAAGTTGATCTTTGGGAATAAAGACGTTGATGCCAAGACAGCGCAGAATATAAAGCAAAGAGTCGCCCACGCCCGTATAAGCGTAGTTCGCCATACAGCCGACAAAAACCGCGACGGTGCGATCGCCGCCGAAATCCATTCTTTCAGGGTAAGTTTTCAGAAAACTTTTCGCCGCCACGCTTGGAATCACGCGGTTTTTGCGGATAAAGGGCATTGAAAAGCGCGCCTTCATTCCGTTTCTGTGGCGCGAAAAGCCGCAAGGAAGAACGATGAAGCCAGCTTTTGCCGCGATGTTTAACAGTCCTCTGTGGCGCAAAAGAAAGAACGCGGCTCTTTTATACCACGCGATACCGAACTTTTTGGCGATTTCAGCGCGCGCGAACTCAATGAGCGTGTCCGTCGGCACTTTTGACGGGCATTGCGAAACGCAATGGGCGCACAAAAAGCAACTCTCAAAAATTTTTTTCGCCGTGCGATCAAGTGGCAATTCGCCGTTTTGCGCGCAGGATAATAGGTGTATAAAACCGCGCGGACTCGTAGTTTCATCGGGGTTTATTTTGTGGATCGTGCAAGTCGGTACGCACTTGGCGCACTTTACGCAATCTTCGGCGTATTTGTTGAAGTCAAAAATTTCTGGTTTGGTTTTCATAGGCGCGATTATACTATGCGCGGATTATTCGCGCCGCGACGCCCGATCTTGCTTGTTTCGCGCGCTCTCCTTTAAGTTTGATCGCGCCGCGTTTTGGGTGCGATTATATTGCGATAAGTATAATCACGAAAAATTTCGCAAAGGCTTTTAATGGGGCTTAAAGAAGATCGCTGGATTCGCGAAATGTCGCTCGCGCGCGAGATGATCGCGCCCTTTGTGGATCGCTTGGAGGGCGAGGGGATTGTTAGCTACGGGCTTAGCAGTTACGGCTACGACATTCGCGTAAGCGACGAGTTTAAAATTTTTACGAACATCAACGCGACCGTCGTCGATCCTAAACGTTTTGATACGGCGAATGTTGTGGATTTCAAGGGCGAGATTTGTATCGTGCCGCCGAACTCATTCGCCCTCGCTCGGACGATCGAGTATTTCAAAATGCCGCCTAATGTGCTGGCGATTTGCCTCGGCAAAAGCACTTACGCGCGGTGCGGGATCATCGTGAATGTTACCCCCTTTGAGCCTGAGTTTGAGGGGCATATTACGATTGAGATTTCCAACACGACGCCGTTGCCGGCGAAAATTTACGCCAACGAGGGGATCGCGCAAGTGATATTTTTGGAGGGCGATTCGCCGTGCGAGATTACCTACAAAACGCGGCGCGGCAAATACCAAGCGCAGACGGGCATTACTTTGCCGAGAATTTTGAAAAGCTAGGGGCGTTATTGCGATCCTATGTCATTGCCTATAAATAATTCTATGAATGTCAGTATGATTTATAGAATACTTGTAATCGGCGCGACAATTATAATATGGTTGCTTATGATAATAGCAAAATTTGAAGAATATGATATAAACTTTGGATTTGCGATATATGCTTTCTTAATTTCTATATTAACATTATTCTCCATAATAATAATATGGTTCAAGAAAAGAGGAATAATAAAAAAAGAGAAAAAAGCCACAATAATTTATTTGGCGCTTGCTTCGCCGTTAAGTATATTTTTGTTTATAGAGCTTTATTCAAAATGTATTGGTCAATATTTTAAATTATAAATTACAGTTAGCTTAGCGGCGCCGCGCTTGGTCGGCAGCGTAACGGACGACTGCAAAGCGCGGAGGCTTGCAACGGCAATCTTTTATCGTTCCGTCGAAAGCCGCGATCTCGCGATCTAAAACACCTCCGCGATCGCAAACGATCGTAATTTCAAACAGCGATCTCGCGATCCGAGCGCATTCGCGATCGCAGACGATTGTAATTTCAAACCGCGATCGCCTCGTCTTTCGTTGCTGCAAACCGCGATCGTAAAACCTTAACGGCAAAAAGCCTACAACCTCTTTTTGAATTACGATCCGCGTTCTTGCAATCTGAACGCCTCCGCGATCGCAAACAATCGTAATTCCAAACGGCGATCGCCTCGTTCTTCGTTATTGCGATCCGCGATCTTACGATCTTAAAATCTTAACTACCGCCTAAACAACAACTTCCTGATTTTGCGAAATTGCCGCCGATTTTGTCTTTTCTTTTAAGTTTCTTCTTAATATGCTTATGAGTTGATTTTTATCGTAGGAGTTTATTATGTCGGGTAGCTTTAGGGTTTCTCGCAACCCGCGATCGGCTGGCTGCGCCGAAAGAAATATTAAATTCCTCTTGACAAATCCGGCATTATATGGCAATATATCCCTAGTAATCCTATTGGATTACTAGACTTTAATGTAGAGGAGGAGTCTGTGGCAAGAGTGGAGAAGATTACCGATCTTATCGGGAATACGCCGCTGGTGAAGATCAACAAGCTCAACGAAGGCGGGGCGACGGTATATGTCAAGCTAGAGAGCTTTAACCCCCTGCACAGCGTCAAAGACCGTATTGCGCTTGCAATGATTGAGTCCGCCGAAAAAGAGGGCAAAATCAAGAAAGGAACGGTTATTATCGAGCCGACCAGCGGAAACACAGGCATAGGGCTGGCTTTTGTGGCGGCGGTCAAGGGTTACAGGATAATTTTGACTATGCCGGAGACAATGAGTATCGAGCGGCGCAAACTGCTCAAGGCGTTAGGAGCCGAGCTCGTGCTTACCGAAGGAGCAAAAGGTATGAAAGGGGCGATCGCAAAGGCGGAAGAACTAGCCGCAGAGACGCCCGATTCGTTCGTTCCACAGCAGTTCAACAACCCCGCCAACCCGTTGGTACACGAAAAAACCACCGGTCCGGAAATCTGGAACGATACGGACGGCAAGGTTGATATTGTAGTCGGCGGAGTGGGAACAGGCGGAACTGTAACCGGAGCGGGAAAATTCCTGAAATCCAAAAAGCCCGGCGTTAAGATAGTCGCCGTTGAACCCAGCGGATCCGCCGTTCTTTCGGGCGGACAACCGGGACCGCATAAAATTCAGGGTATTGGCGCGGGTTTTAAGCCGCAGGTGTATGATTCGGCGATCATTGACGAAATTTACCAGACCGACGAAGTAAAAGCGGGAACCGCGGCGCGTCGTCTTGCGAAAGAAGAAGGCGTCCTCGTGGGGATTTCGTCCGGTTCCGTTCTTGAAGCGGCGCTCGCGATCGCCAAGAGACCGGAGAATAACGGCAAGACCATAGTAGCCGTATTGCCGGATACCGGCGAGCGGTATCTGTCAACGTGGCTGTGGGAAGAATGACATTGTTCGCAAACATCGTACCTAAATGGTACGCTCGTGTAGAACAACATTAAAACAAGGAGAATTTATGGCGACAAGCGAACTGAACGCGCTGAATAGAGCGCAAGCGCACCAACTGGCGGACATTACCAAAACCCCGCCGCAATTCGGCGCGATTACCCCGCGCTGGCTGACGCGCTTTCTGGAATTTAAAGGGCTTGAGGCGGGTACTTACCGCGTCAATAAAGTAGTCGAGGGAGAAACGCCGCTTGACGTTTTATGCTCGTCGGAAAAAAAGAAACCCGAAATTCCCGAAGGCTATATACAATATCAGCAAAAACCACGTGAATACACGCTTAACTCGATCTCCGCGATTATCAATGTGGACACCGTAGTACAAGACGTATATTCTTCGCCGTACGATCAGACAAAAGAGCAGTTGCATCTGGCGATCGAGAGTTTGCGCGAGCGGCAGGAGAGCCAAATTATCAATAACGACGATTACGGCTTGTTGAAAAATGTCTCCGACAGCCAGCGCATAAGACCCGGAAACAAAGCGGGTTCTCCAATGCCTGACGATCTGGACGAACTAATTTCCAAAGTGTGGAAAGAGCCGGGATTTTTTCTGGCGCACCCCAGAGCCGTCGCCGCTTTTCAGCGGGAATGTACGCGCAGGGGCGTTCCTCCCGTTACCGCCTCAATTTTTGGCGGCACGTTTATTCTGTGGCGCGGTATTCCCATTGTGCCTACGAACAAACTGTTTGTAGACGGCTTGAAAAATCCCAATAGCAAAACCGGCAAAACTAATATCCTGCTGGTGCGCACCGGCGAGGCGCAGCGCGGGGTTGTCGGTTTGTACCAAAGCGGTCTGCAGAATGAACAAGGCAGGGGGCTTTCCGTGCGTTTCAGGGGGGTGGATAATAAAGGGCTTGCCTCGTATCTTTTGTCGCTGTATTGCTCAGCCGCAATTCTTTCAGAGGACGCAATAGCCGTTCTTGAAGATGTGGAAGTGGGTAATTATTATGATTACTCTTGAAACTTCGCCCTACGCTCTTGTTGAGAGCACGCCTGACGATTACGGGCTGCCCGATTCGCAAGAGCTTGAACGGTGGGCGTTACCCTATTTTCCAGAATTGCAGGAAAAAGAAGCTAAAGGAGTTGCGCCCGCGTATGCTCCCGTCGTCGCGTCTTATAAAGACGCGCCCGCCGTTACGGCTTCCGAAGAGACGTTTTATAAAAATTCCCCTTTGGGCGCGGGCGGCTTTGACGTAAACCGCATACGGCGGGATTTTCCCATTCTGAATGAAAAGGTCGCGGGCGGAAAACCCCTTGTCTGGCTTGACAACGGCGCGACTACGCAAAAGCCAAACGCAGTGATAGATCGCGTTTCGCATTTTTACCGACACGAAAATTCAAACGTCCACCGCGGGGCGCACGAACTTGCCGCCCGCGCCACCGACGCTTACGAAGCGGCGCGGGAAACAATCGCGAAATTTCTGGGCGCGCCGTCAAAAGACAATATCGTTTTTGTGCGCGGGACAACGGAAGGCATTAACCTTGCGGCGCAGGGTTATGTAAAACAGCTTCTTTCCCCGGGTGATGAAATCATACTGACCCACCTTGAACACCACGCCAACATTGTTCCGTGGCAAATGATAGCGCAGGAAACCGGCGCGTTGATAAAAGTCGCCCCTGTTGACGATACCGGCCAGATTATTTTGTCCGAATACGCGCGGCTTTTCTGCCGCCGTACAAAATTTGTTTCGGCAACGCACGTTTCCAACGCTTTGGGGACAATTACCCCCGTTCGCGAAATGATTCAGATCGCCCATGCAAACGGAGCGCGAATCTTGATTGACGGAGCGCAGTCGGTCGCTCATACCCCCTTAAATGTCAGCGAATTGGACGCGGATTTTTTTGTGTTTTCAGGGCACAAAATTTTTGGTCCTACGGGCATTGGCGCGTTGTATGGAAAAGCGGACGTTTTTGAAGAGGCAAAGCCGTATCAGGGCGGCGGCAATATGATAAAGGACGTTACCTTTGAGCGCACGATCTACAATCCCGCGCCGTCCAAGTTTGAAGCGGGAACCGGCAACATTGCCGACGCCGTGGGTTTGGGCGCGGCGCTGGATTATGTGAGCGGCATTGGGATCGCCAACATCAGCGCGTACGAACACGAGTTGCTTAATTACGCGGCTAGCGAACTAAAGCGTATAAACGGATTGCGCCTTATAGGTACGGCGGCGGAAAAAGCGAGCGCGTTGTCCTTTGTGCTGGATAACGCAAGCATTGAGCAAGTCGGCAAACATCTTGCCAGCCGCGGCATTGCCGTGCGCGCCGGACATCACTGCGCCCAGCCGATTTTACGCCGCTTCGGGCTGGAAGCGACCGTACGCCCGACAATAGCGTTTTACAACACTGCGGAAGAAATTGACAAGCTGGTAAGCGCGGTGAAAGAACTTGTTTGAGAAAAACTCACGCAAAAACGCAAAGCTTCGAAAGATCGCAAAGTGGAAATGAGGGAATTGTCTTTTCCCTTTTCTCCGCGTTCTTCTTTTCCTTTGCGTTTTTGTGTGAAATTGCGGGGATAGATTTGAGGAGTTAATATGGAAATAGATCAGGAAATTGAACAAATTGCCGCCGAATTACTCAATGATTTTCAAAAAAAGCGCGACACCGCCAAACAGCCGATAAAATCGGTCATAGTCGACATAATCGGCAAACTGCAGCATCTGCTGTTTCCGGGAATTTTTGAAAGTATTTTAATCACCGATTCTTTCGGAGTCCGCGGCTCGGTAAAGAATAAACTCAACCTTATGCTGGAAGAAGTTTCGCACGATCTAGCGGCGCAGGCGCGGTTGGCTCTGCGTTACGACATAAGATACAAAGACGCCGAACAGAGCGAAATTGACAAAACGGCGTGGGAAATAACGCGCCGATTTATCCTTAAAATTCCGCTTATCAAAGATTTTCTGGAAAAAGATATTGAAGCGGCGTATTCAGGCGATCCCGCCGCCTACAGCAAGGCGGAAATCGTCATATCGTATCCCGGCGTTTACGCCACAATGGTTTACAGGATAGCGCACGAATTGTATCTGCTCTCCGTGCCGCTAATACCCCGAATTATGAGCGAATACGCGCACAGCCTTACGGGAATAGACATTCATCCGGGCGCGGCGATTGGAAAATACTTTTTTATAGACCACGGTACGGGTACTGTTATAGGCGAGACCGCCGTTATAGGAGACAATGTAAAATTGTATCAGGGGGTAACGCTGGGCGCATTGTCCACTAAAGGGGGTCAGACCATAAAAGGCGTTAAACGTCATCCGACCATAAGCGACAATGTTACGATATACTCAGGCGCAAGCATTTTGGGAGGAGACACAATTATAGGCGAGGGAGTGGTGATCGGCGGAAACGCTTTTGTAATACGCTCGGTTCCTGAAAACACCCGCGTTAGCGTCAAGAATCCAGAATTGCAGTTCAAAAGCAGCGGCAACATTTCCGCCCACATAGAATTGGATCAACTTGATTTTTGGTATTATGAGATTTAGGGCGCAAAATGGATATAAGTACAATCTGCATACACGGTTGCGAAAAAAAGTTTGACTCTACCGGGGCAATTGCCGTTCCGATATTTACTTCGGCTACATTTGCCCATCCGGGCGTGGGACAGAGTACAGGTTTTGATTACTCCCGATCACTCAACCCTACCAACGTGCATTTGGAAGAGACCATTGCCGCGCTGGAAGGGGGTAGCTCCGCCGTAGCGTTTTCCTCTGGTATGGCGGCGGTTTCGGCTCTTATGGAACTGTTTTCACCCGGCGATCATATTATCGCTTCCGACGACCTTTAGGGCGGAACTTTTCGTCTTTTTTCGCACATATCCGAGAAAAACGGCGTCAGCTTTTCGTATGCCGCCCTGTTACAAGACATAGAAAAGAAAATAACGCCCGCCGCAAAAGCCGTATTTATTGAAACGCCGTCCAATCCTATGATGCGCGTAACGGACATTGCGGCGGCTGCCGCCATCGCGCATAAAAACAACGCGCTGCTTATAGTTGACAACACATTTCTTACGCCGTATTTTCAAAGACCGTTTGAATATGGAGCCGATATTATCCTGCACAGCGCGACAAAATATTTGGGCGGGCACAATGACGCTTTGGCGGGGCTGTTGGTCGTAAAAAATGACGACCTTGCGGAAAAATTAAGGTTTATCGCTAAAACAACCGGCGGCTGTCTTTCGCCTTTTGACGCTTTTTTGATTATCCGCGGAATCAAAACGCTCGCCGTCCGTATGGAACGCCAGCAGGAGACCGCCCTGAAAATTGCGCGCTGGCTTTTGAAGCAAAGCGCGGTAAAAAAAGCGTATTACCCTGGGTTGACGGAACACCCCGATTACGAAGTATCCCGCCGTCAAACAAGCGGTTTTGGCGGTATGATTTCTTTTTCCGTACGCGACGGGCGGACGGCGGTACGCATACTAGAAAGCGTAAAAATTATTAAATACGCCGAAAGTCTAGGCGGCGTTGAAAGCCTGATAACCTACCCGTCGCTGCAAACCCACGCCGACATTCCTGAAAGCGAACGGACGGCGCGGGGCATAGACGATTGTTTACTGCGCCTCTCCGTCGGGCTGGAATCGCCGGACGACTTGATCGCCGATCTTGAACAGTCGTTTGGGTAATTGTATGCAATATGATTTTGATCGCGTAATAGATAGAAGTAATTCCTGCAGTATTAAGCACGAGCCTTTATGGCGCGGAAAACCAGCGGACGTACTGCCCTTGTGGGTCGCCGATATGGATTTTGCCGCGCCGCCCTGCGTTCAGGACGCGCTTATCCGCCGCGCCGAACACGGAATTTTTGGCTACTCCGAACCAGACGAGAACTATTTTGACGTTGCGCAAAAATGGTTTGAAGAACGTTTTAGCTGGACTGTTCAGCGCGACTGGCTGACCATTACGCCTGGAGTGGTAAACGCCCTGTACATCGCCGTCCGCGCGTTAACAGAGCCGGGAGACGGCGTCGTTATACAACAACCCGTTTATTATCCCTTCGAATCGTGCGTACGAAAAACCGAGCGGCAACTGTTGGTTAATGAGCTTGTGTACAACGGCGGGCGTTACGGCATAAATTTTGAGGATTTTGAGGAAAAAATCAAACGGGCAAAAATGTTTATTATGTGCAATCCGCACAATCCGATCGGGCGCGTCTGGACTAAAGAGGAACTTACGCGTATGGGCGAACTATGCCTGCGCCACAATGTTAAAGTTATCGCCGATGAAATTCACGAAGATTTTGTTTTCCCTGATCGCCGTCATCTGGTGTTTGCCGCCTTAAATCAGGATTTTGCGGATATTGCTATTACCTGCACATCGCCGTCAAAAACTTTTAACCTTGCCGGATTGCTGCACGCCAATATTTTTATTTCCAATAAAAATTTGCGCGAAAAATTTAAGGAAGAATACGCGCGTTGCGGTTTAAGTCAGCCGGGGGTAATGGGACTTGCCGCCTGCAAAGCGGCGTATCAGGGCGGCGGCGAATGGCTAAAACAGCTTTTGGATTATCTCGCCGAAAATATGTCGCTTCTCAAAACCTATCTTTCCGACCATATTCCCAAAATTAAACTTGTTGAACCGGAAGGAACCTATCTTGCGTGGCTGGATTGCAACGAACTGGGGCTTTCCCCTCAAAAACTGGACGAAACTTTGACCCAGCGGGGAAAATTATGGCTAAGCGCAGGTTACACGTTCGGACAAGGCGGCAAGGGCTTTGAGCGTATGAATGTCGCCTGCCCCCGCATTGTGCTGCGCAACGCGCTGGAACGATTAAAAAGCGTGGATTGGAAATGAAAATACGAAACGCTAATTGTTTGCCGTCGCGTTATATATTATGCCGCTCGGCCAAAGACGCTTGGGAACGCAGTAAACCTATGGTATAAATAGAATTATGAACATTCTCGAACTGGTCGGCAATACTCCTGTCATTGAACTTAACCGTATATTCAACGCCACAAGCGGAGTTTCTCTATTTGCGAAAGCGGAATATTGCAACCCCAGCGGCTCCGTTAAGGATCGCGCCGCAAAAGCTATGATACTGCGCGGCATTGAAAGCGGGCGGCTTACTAAAGACAAAATTATTTTGGATTCCACCAGCGGCAATACGGGCATTGCGTACGCTATGTTTGGCGCCGCGCTGGGCTATCAGGTAAGGTTGTTTATGCCCTCAAACGTTAGCGAGGAGAGAAAGAAGCTTATCAGGGCATACGGCGCGAAAATTACGGAAACAGACCCGCTGGAAGGTTCCGACGGCGCGTATCGTATCGTAATGGAGTTGGCTCAAAAAGAATCGGAGCTGTATTTCTTTCCCAATCAGTACGACAATTTTGAAAATTCCCGCGCGCATTATGAAACAACCGGGCTTGAATTGTATACGCAGTGCAAACCTACTCACTTTGTCGCTGGAACCGGCACTTCGGGAACTTTTATGGGCGTTTCCAGACGGCTTAAAGATTTTGATTCATCTATACAAGTCGCGTTTATGCAACCGGACTCGCCGTTTCACGGACTTGAGGGAATGAAACACATGGACTCAACCATACAGCCGAAGATATTTGACCGTAGCGTTGCCGATCTGCATATTGCGGTTAAAACGGAGGATGCTTACGCGACGGCGCGTCGGCTTGCATTGGAAGAAGGGTTGTTTGTGGGAATAAGCTCCGGCGCGAATGTATATGCCGCGATGAAATGGGCGCAAACATTACCCGCGGGATCGCGGGTCGCCACAATACTGTGCGATAACGGGCATCGTTATTTCTCGCAGCCCTTATGGAGAGATATATAAATGTTGTCGCTTTCTTTTGAATTGGAAAAAATTATTAGAACAGACGGCGAAGCCGCTTATCCCAACGAATGTTGCGGCGTTCTCATCGGCGAAGTTGATACTGCGGGAGTCAAAATCGTCAGGCGCGCGCAGGCTATCAACAACGCGAGGGAAGACGGCGAACAATATCATCGTTTTCTCATAACGCCGGAAGATATGCTTCGCGCCGAACAAACCGCGCGGGCGATGAAGCTTGACGTTATCGGCTTTTACCACTCGCACCCCGATCATCCATCGGCGCCGTCGGGTTATGATAAAGACCACGCCCTGCCTTTTTACTCGTATGTAATCATATCGGTAGACAAGGGCAAGGCGCAGATTCTTACCAGTTGGGAATTAAAGGACGACAGAAGCGATTTTACGCAAGAAAAAATTATAGAGGAGGTTTCGATTGATTAAAATTCTTATTCCTTACGCGCTTAGGGCGTTTACCGGGCGCAACGCGGAGGTGGAAGTAGAAGGCGCTACGGCGGGCGAGGCGATTAACGCGCTGGCAAACATTTGCCCCGCCCTTAAAACCCACCTGTTCACCGAGGATGGTCAGCTTCGCGACTTTATCAACCTGTTTGTAGGCGGCGTAAACATCAACAGTTTGCAGGGGCTCGATACGCCCGTCGCGGATAACGGCGAATTGATGATTGTCCCCGCCATAGCGGGCGGTTGCGCTGCTGACGACGGCCATTTGGGGCTTAGCAACGAAGAAATCGCCCGTTACAGCCGTCATTTGTTGCTAGCGGAAATAGGCGTTGAGGGACAACAAAAATTAAAGGCGGCGAAAGTCCTCATTGTCGGTACGGGCGGTCTTGGCGCGCCGCTCGCGCTGTACCTTGCCGCGGCGGGCGTGGGAACAATCGGTCTTGTGGATTTTGACGTTGTGGACGAATCTAACCTTCAGCGGCAGATAATTCACAGCACGCGCGACGTGGGCAGACCAAAAACCGCGTCGGCAAAAGACAGAATCAAGGGAATAAACCCGCTGGTGAATGTAATAACGCATAACGCGATGTTGTCCAGCCAAAACGCGCTGGAGCTTTTTGCCGATTACGACATTATCGCGGACGGGACCGACAACTTTCAAACGCGCTATCTGGTAAATGACGCCTGCGTTTTTCTGGGCAAACTCAATGTGTACGGTTCGGTATTTCAATTTGACGGGCAAGCGACTGTTTTCGGCGCAAAAGACGGTCCCTGCTACCGCTGTCTGTATCCCTCTCCGCCGCCTCCCGGACTTGTTCCCTCGTGCGCGGAGGGCGGGGTTATGGGCGTTCTGCCCGGCATTATCGGAGTCATACAGGCGGCTGAAACCATTAAGCTCATAGTCGGCGGGGCAAAGCCGCTGATTGGCCGCCTGCTGCTGTTTGACGCGTGGCGAATGGCATTCCGCGAATTAAAACTTGAAAAAAACCCCGACTGCCCCGTATGCGGAAAAAACCCCTCCATTCGCGAACTAATCGATTACGAACAATTCTGCGGACTGAAAAAGAAAGCGGACGAAAAACCAATAGATACCATAACCGCCATAGAACTAAAAAAACGCCTTGACAGCGGCGATCAAATTCAATTTATAGATATTCGCGAGCCGCACGAACGCGCCATTGTAAAATTTCCCAACGCAAAAGTAATTCCGCTTGGGCAGCTAGAACGGCGCATAGACGAGTTAGACCCCTCCATAGACGCGGTGTTTCTCTGCAAAATCGGACAGCGCAGTATTTTGGGAATAAGGACTTTGCAAGAAGCTGGTTACAAAGGCAAACTGCTCAATCTGCAAGACGGTCTGAACGCCTGGGCGCGCGATGTAGACAAGACTATGCCAATCTATTAAATCCAACAGCGGAATTTGAGTTGATAATAATGCGGGCGCTTTGCGATTTTTAAGAAAAAACGGCGGAAAAATTATTCCATTTGGCGAGGTTTGCGTAGCGGCGCCGAACTCGTTCGCGCGATCGCAAACGATCGTAATTCTAAACCGCGATCCGAACGCCTCCGCGATCGCCTCTTTCTTCGTTATTGCGATCCGCGATCATCAAACCTTAACCGCCGCTAAACAACAATTTTCTGATTTTGTGAAATCGCCGCCGATTTCTTAAGTTTCGTCTTTATACAATTATGAGTTGATTTTTGTCGCAGGGGTTTATTGTGTCCAGCGGTTTCAAGGCTTCACACGATTTGCGATCGGCTGACTGCGCCGAAAGAATAGGCTACGCAAAAATCTTTAAGAATTGCGCAAAAATAATTATTACGGCGACGCTTACTTTGGCGTTCATCTCTTGCGGCGGGGGCGGCTCTTCTTCTAGTAGCTCCGCGAACAATAATCAAAACCCGCCTCCGCCAAGCGCGAAGAGCATAACCCCTATTTATTTCGGCAATAAATATGTTGATCTTATCCCCGAAAACCCAACTAAACAAAAATACGATGAAAAACTATTCGCTTTAATAAACGGAAACGTCTACGACGCGGACAAAAACCCGATCGCGAACGTAAAAGTAACAATTCTAAATCAAAAAGAATACGGCTCGGCTCTAACTAACGATCAAGGTTTTTATATTATTCCGGTCGAAGGCGGGAGAAAGATCACGATCAGATTGCAAAAAGAGGGATATTTAACAATCGATCGCATTATTGAAACAAAGATTCAAGATTTCAATATCGCGCAAGATATAACAATGCTGAAACTTGATGAAAAAGCGACGACAATCGATTTAAACTCCGATCAAATTCAAGCCCACACATCAACTACAATCACAGACGATCGCGGATCGCGATCGGCTTCAATAGTTTTTAATGGCAAAACTCCGTGAAAGTCGTTAATAAAAACGGATCAACGCGATCGCTTGATTCAATCAAAGTCCGCGCTACAGAATTTATTCAACCAAACTCAATGCCCGCGATCTTGCCGACTGAAACCGCATTTACATATTGTATTGATATTTCGGTTGACGGAGTAAGCGATGACGAGAACATCACATTTGAAAAACCATTAACGCTTCTGGTTGATAACTTCTTAAACTTTCCCGTTGGAGCGATCGTCCCCGTCGGATATTACGATCGCAATATCGGCGAATGGGTCGCGAGCCACAACGGCGTGATCGTGAAACTATTAGACAAAAACAATGACGGAAAAATAGACGCGATCGACAAAGGCGGCAACACTATCAAAATCAACGATCAAGAGGTTATTGACTCCATAAAAGACAACTCTGCGTTCAAACCGAACCAAACCTATCAGCTTGTGTTTATTAAACACTTCACCCCTTGGGATTGTAATTTTCCGTATGCGCCCGATATATCCGAAGACGGAGAGGCGGAGCCTAAAGAGCCGCAATCGCCTTTCGATCTAGACGAGCAACCCAAAAATGACTGTAAAAATCCAAAAGTTTCCGCCAGCTCCTATTGCGCCGCCAAATCCCGCCAGCTCCACGACGATATTGCGATCGCGGGAACAGATATCAAACTTCACTATTCCAGCAAAAAGACAGACGGTTACAAATACGCCGTTGAAACCGCAATAGACACAAGAATCGCTCCGTCAACGCTTGAAAGCGCGACCGCGACTCTTGAAATCGCGGGCAATAAATACGCGCAAAATCTTGCTAAAAACGCGATCAACAATGTTTCGTTTGTCTGGGACGGCAAAGATATATTAGGCAACAAATTAAGCGGCGAAATTGAGGGCAAACTAACAATAAATTATTGTTACAAGCTCGCGTATTACAGCGCGAGCAAGGAATTTGAAAAAGCGTGGGCTAGGGCGGGCGCGGAATCTCTCAAAATCATAGGGCGCGAAAAAGCCTGCTTTCCAAAAGATACATTCGTAAATATATTAACCGAAAACCCTAACGACGACAAAAACAGGATCGCAAACGGCTGGAGTATTGAGGACGATCTCTATTTGAATATGAAACCAAAAGGGAAATTGGGCAGCTTTCAAACAAACAAATATATAGAGACGAAAGACAATCTTTTTTACGCCGTAGACTACAAGCCGCAAAACATCTTTGCTTATCCCTCTGTGATCGCGGGGGCGTATTACGCTTTATATGAAAGCGCGGACGATTCGTTTTCCTTAAACGTGTCGATTTTAGCATACCCAAGCGCATCCATAACGCAATTAAAGATATTCAACTTTAACGGAGCGGACGCCGAAGTTTTATCAACATTTACGCTTGGAAAGACATCGACGCTCTTTTCATCGGAGCAGAGCGGAGTTCTCGCCTGCTCGGACGGACCCGGCTGTTACTGGACCTGTTACGGCAACCACTACAATCAAAAAGCCTTTTACGCGAACACGGAGTTTAACGGGCTCATTCAACGATACTTTGACGTCTCATATACGCCTTGGGAGTTAAAAGAAAAGGTGAGAAATAAAATAGACAACCGCCTTTCTTATCTATCGCAATTTGGCGTATATAGCGCGCCAAACGGCGGCTTTACCTGCTTCTCTCCGGGCTTGCCCGGCAAACCTATCTACAACAACTATTGGTATAACTACTATCCATTAGAAAAACTCTACGCCGAGTTAGACAAAATCTACCCCGGATCATACGGCGATTTCCACGCCAAACAAGCGGAAATCTATCCCGCGCTGCCCGAAGATTCAATTATTGTCTTTAACGGCGATTTAGGATATGTTTATAATTTAAAGACCTCTTTGCTTTTAGAGATATTTGACAGCACAAATAAACAAATAATCCGCAAATACGCCCACGATCGAAACAATAATCTGATCGCCATTGAAGATCAATTCGGAAACAAAGTTACGATCGAAAGAGACAATAACAAAAACGCGACAAAAATTATCGCTCCTAACGGTCAAGCAACCAAACTCGCGATCAACAACAATAATCTAACGGCGATCCAATACGAGGATAACTCCAAGTATTCATACGTCTACGATCTAAATTCGCTCATTACCCAAAAAACCACTCCAAACGGAAATGTTTCTAAATACGCTTACGACAATCAAGGCAGGATCACAAAGATCACAGACGCGAATCAAGGAGATTGGTTGTTTGCCAAATCTTTCGCGAATAATCAAACTCAATACATTACGACCAAACCCGAAGGATCGCAAACAATCTACGACGATCAGAGCGACTCAAACGGCAATTTGAAGTCTACGATCGCGTTTCCTAACGGCGACGCTTACATATGAGTCAAACTCAAACGGCGCGGATTCCAACATCACAATCAATAATGTAATTAAGCAAACCCGCACAATCAAAGATCAGCTCACTCTTCACACGATCGCGCAAGAGTCAAACCTAACAATGCCCAGCGGGATCAAACAGGTTACAACGCAATCTATCGCTTATGACGGCAACATCACAAATCTTAAATCAAAGACCACGCAGATCAGAAATACTTATTACAACGGCAACGTCAGAACTTATACCCAGAACCCTACGACAATCAAAGAAGATTTCATTGATAAGAAAACGACTATTACATCGCCGACCGCTTACATCAAAGAGACGATCAGCTACGATCCAAAAACAAATCTCATCGCCAAATACCAATTAAACAATCTCAATCCGATCAATTACGAATACGATCAAAAAGGCAGATTAACTAAACAAACGGACGGCAAAGCGCAAATTAATTTTACTTACAACAATCGCGGAAATATCAGAACGATCACAGACGCGAACGGACGAACGACGACATTTGAATACGATCTGCTTGATCGCGTTACAAAGACGATCTACGCAAACGGCGCGAGCGATAATTATGTTTATGACGCGCAAGGCAACATTACTAAATACAGAGCTCCCGGCGGATCAAACGCGAATCAAAGCGCAAACAAAGATTTCTCATTCGCCTATAACGGCGCGGATCACAGAACTAAATTCAGCCAGCCTAGCAATAAAACAACATTTTACGAATACAACAAAGAGAGAAAGCCGATCGCGATCAATTACGCCGATAACAGCGAAGTAAATTATATTTACGATCGCGGCGAATTAAAAACTCTGCAAACCAAAAACTCCAAAGGCGAAATAGAATCAACTTATAATTATTCTTACTCGTTCTATAATAATCTCTCCGCGATCGCGAAAACTGAAAACGGCGCGAGCGAAACAACATCGTATTCCAAAGACGGCGATCTATTAACATCAATCAATTACGGCGGGTTACACATCAATGAAAATATCTCATTCGCATACGGCGCAAGCGGGGCGGGGGGGTTAAACCCGTCTTCAATAACCTACGGCGGTAAAACAGACGCGTATTCCTACGATCAAGATTCGTTATTAACGCGATCGGGCTCTTTCTCCATCTACTACACAAACGGCTTTGTCCGCCAAATCTACGCAAGCCCGTTTAACAAACAATTTACTTATGACGAATTCGGTTTAATCAAAACCATTTCAAACTCGGCTTCTTCCTCTTTCAATGAAACGATCAGCGTCCGCGACAACAATCACAGGATCGTAAAACGCGCGGAATCAATCACAGGCAAAAGCGCAACGGATACCTACGAATACGAATATGACGCGATTGGGCAATTAACGAAAGTAATCAAAAACAACAAGATCGTAGAAGAATACGAATACGATCACAATGGCAATCGTATTAAATCTATTATCAACAGCGTCCAAAAGATCGCGGCATACAATCAAGACGACGAGATCGTAACTAACGGAAACGAAAGTTATGAGTTTGACGATCGCGGGACTTTGAGATCAAAGACGATCGGCGATCAAAAAACAGAATACAAATATGGAGTTCTAGGCGAGTTAAGAGAAGTTAAGCTTCCCGATCAAACAGTTATTAAATACCATTACAACGCCAACAACTTCCGCGCCGCGAAAGAGATAAACTCCACAATCGCTCAAAAATACTTGTGGTTAAACAACACTACCCTTTTAGGTTTCTACGATCGCGATAATAACTTCGCGAGATTCACATACACCACTGATCGCACTCCAAATATAATGGAATACAAAGGCAAAACTTATTCTCTCTTTTACGATCATCTCGGATCGTTGCGCGCGATCGTAAACAACGGCGGGCGAATTGTCAAACAGATAGAATACGATTCTTTCGGAAACATCGCAAGCGAAACAAATCCGTCTCTTACGAATACAACTCTATCTTATAGAGACCCCTCTCTTGACGATCTTGAAATCCCGTTTGGGTTTGCGGGCGGGTTGTATGATAAACATACAAACCTAATCAGATTTGGTTACAGAGATTACGATCCAAATATAGGAAGATGGACTGCGAAAGACCCGATTGACTTCGCGGCGGGACAGAGCAATTTGTATGTCTATGTAGGGAATGATCCGATAAATTTTGTTGATCCGAGTGGGCTAGAAACAACTGGTGTTTGGCGACTCGGAAAGCCAACGCCGCGACTTTCGTTTGGAGGACTTGCAAACGCGGGTTGTTTTCTTGTTGGAGGAGTAAAAAGCTTGTGGAACTTGAAAAAAGATGTTACATACTGTAACGATCAGGTATATGATGCGCGTGATAGAGTCGCTATAGATGGACAATTTTTTGAAATATGCGGAACCCCAAGCGCTGCTGTTTGCGCGATAGCTTGTTTTCACAGCCGTTTCTATGAAAGAATAGAAAATGAATGTTTAGAAAATTTTGGCGTAGACATCGAAGAAAGGGGAAAGCAATGAATTTATTTTCCCCAGAAGATAATGAAGCAGAAATAGATAGAAAAAGCGAGAGTATATTTGATGTTTATAAGTATTTAACGAAAAAATTTCTTGTTTTGTTTCTTATAGGTCTCCTTGCTATTCCCTTTGTTGCTTTTTTCCCAGAACCCGGATGGCTTGTAAAAGCTTTCTTTATGTTAATTATGTTTCCAGTCGCAATAATTTCAATAATACTCATGCTTTTTATCCCATTTTTTATTTTTTTCACAAGTTTATACGCGATCGTTTTTACAATAATTAAACGTAGGAAAGAAAAGATGAAGAAGTATTTTTATTATCATATTATACTTCTATTGGTCTCTGGAACAATTATTTTTTTATTGTTTGCTTTTGTTCCTTCTTATGATGCGCTCTCTTCGTTTTTGAACGATCAATAAAGGAGCAAAAATGCAAAAAATTTTGTTTTCCTTAAAAGACAATGAAAGAGAAATAGATATAAAAAATAATAATATATTCTACGCAATCGTTTTTACAATAATTAAACGTATGCACAAATTGATATAGGAGAATTGTAATGTTGTCGGAAAAAGTAGTAAAAGCAAAAGTAAAAAGGATAGCTATACGCTTGTTTATTTTGGCTTTGTTATCTTCTCTCTTTATAATGATTGGCGTGTGGTTAAATGGGATTGATAATCCGGTAATAAAACTAATACAAACTGTTTTTATGTGGATTCTTGCCGTTTTGGTTGCGTTGTTTTTTGTTAATGGAATTTTGCTGATGTTTTATATGCCAATATCAAGTAAGATGGGCAAAAAAGAGTATATTTGTATCGCCATTGTTGTTGTAATGTTGATTATAATGAAATTAAAGGGAGGATAAATAAATGCCCGTGATTTTGCCAAACAAAGAAATAAAAGAGAAAGAAAGCTTTTTCATTATTTGCCGTAAGGCGATCGCTTTTTGGTTCAAAAAGAAAAATCTATATGAGAATATAGCGGTGATTGTTTATACGCTTGTAATTTTTTCTTTTGGGTTTTCATATTTACCGCTAAACGATTATGGATTTATCGGGATAGCGATTTTTATCGCCGTGTGTCTTATCCCGCTAATAGACTATTCAATCACTTGCGTTCAAGAAGAATCAAAAAACAGATAAATGATTGCTGTTGTAGAATAGCGATCATAATGACGAAAAATTGCGAAGCCAAATGAGCAAAAAGGGGTTTTGGTGTTAAAAAATTTCACAAGAAGCAGCGGTTTCAAGGTCTTTTTATTAGGGTTTTTAACCCTCGTCTTGTTGATCCCAATCGCAATGATCGACGATGTAATCCACGAAAGATCGCGCCTCGCCAAAGACGCCGAACGCGAGATCACTAGCGTTTGGGGCGGCGAATTTATCGCGCTGGGACCGATCTTGCAAATGCCGCTGAAACGCTTGGAATCTGTCGTAAGCAAAAACAAAGGCGGCGCCGCCGAAAAAAAAGAGGTCGTCGGCGAATACGTCTACCGCGTTGCGCCCGCCCTGCTAAACGTTGAGGCGAATCTGAAAACGCTCGTGAAATATCGCGGCATTTTCTCCGTGCCGCTATATGAGGGCGAGGTCGTGATCGCGGGGCGTTTTGACGCGGCTAAAATCGGCGCGGATTTATCGCAGTTCGAGACAATTAACCCCAAAGCCGCCGAAATCGTCTTCGCCCTCGCCGGACAAAAGAGTATCAGGGCGATCAAAAAAGCGGAATTTAACGGGCAAAAATTGGAGTTTAACGCCGGCGATCGCGGCTTTATCGCGCCGGAAATTATGGATGAGGCGGCGTATTTGGATTACAGGGGCGCGCAGTATTTTAATCACGCGGATACGAAAGGCGGGATTTACGCCAAAGCGCCGCTAAATATGAATGGCGAAAACCGCTTTGAAATCGTGTTGCAAATTCAGGGCGGCAAGAGTTTCAAAGCCGTGCCGATTGGGGGCGAAAGCGAGTTTAAGATCGCGGCGGATTGGGGCGATCCGTCATTTAACGGCGCGTATCTGCCGATAGAGCGCGCGATTACCGAAAAGGGTTTTGAGGCGAAGTATCAAATTAACTATTTAAGCCGCAATATTCCCGCGACTTGGAGTACTTTGGGCGAGGCTTCCAATATGACGGAGGTCAAGATGAAATCGGCGATGTTCGGCGTGGATTTTTACAAGGCGCTGGATCACTACGCCTTAAACATTCGCGCGGTGAAATACGCGATTTTATTTCTGATCGTGCCGTTTTTGGCGCTTTTTGTGATGGAGATCGTGCAGAACAATAAGCGCGTCGAAGCCGATCGCCAGCTCATTCACCCCGCGCAATATCTGATCGCGGGCGTTGGAAATCTTGTATTTTATCTGCTCCTTTTGGCGTTTAGCGAGCATATTAACTTTCATTTGGCGTATTTTATTTCGGCGATCGCGTCTACTTTGCTGCTCGCGCTTTACGCGAAAAGTTTATTCAAAAGCGGCAATTGGAAGCAGAGCGGGTTTATCGCGATCATAATGGCGCTTTGCTACGCGTTTTTGTTCGTTACGCTTTTGTCGCAGGATTGGGCGCTTTTGATCGGCGCGATCTTCTGCTTTATCACGATCGCCGCCACGATGTATTTCACGCGCAAAGTGGAGTGGTATAGGGATTAAAACCATTTTCGCGAGAATGCTTTTTTGTCATTGCTATTGTTTTCCATAATCTTATTATCGTTAACGCCCAATAAAGACAAGGCGTTCCCGCTAAAAACCTATTTTCAATGTTTTTGCTTCGCCAAGCAAGGACAAAGCTTGGCAATTTGATCATATAATTTCGGTTGTCTTTGATTAGATTTAATCTTCTCTTTGATTTAGATTTAATATCGCCGCAAGTTTATTTGTCTTATGTTATAATTCAAAGATTAAATTACTTTGGCA
>JAITUT010000014.1 GCA_031286325.1 Helicobacteraceae bacterium | reverse complement strand
GCGTTTGCCAATATGTTCTCTAGCGTAGGGCACGCCTTTAGCGGAGCGGCTGGAGCGGCTTCAGGAGCGGCAAGCGATAGATCAGCTCCCGGAGGACATAGCTTGTTTAGTAATTTGGGACTTACTCACGTAGGACGGAACTCGTCGCATAATTTTTGGCTTGGCAAAACATCAATTACTGAACAAAAAGATATAGGCGGTAAACTCACCAAAGTTACTAGTTCTGTAATGGACGGAATGACAACGCAAATTTATGAGAGCGAGGGAGTAGGTACTTTCAAAATGCAGAATGGTAGATTTACCGCTGGATCATTAGATAATTTTCAAGTGAGCACACTTCGGCAGAAAGCATTTAGCCATCTTGGGTCAATAGTGTCTGCTAATATGACGCGCCACGATAATAAAGATGGTTATGGGCTTGATGACAAGCTCGCCAAAGAGATAAGAGAAACTTCCAAGCACGAATTCTCAAACCAGTACACATCGGAAGAGCAATTTGTGAATAGCACTAAAATTAGCAAAGAAGTTTCTAGAGAGGTGTATTTGGGTCTTAGTACAGGTGGACCTATACAGTTTAGTGCCGGCGGGGGAATGACTTGGAAAGACTCAGCAGGACAAGAACATTCAATAAAATTAGACCAAAAAGATATGGAAATTGTTAAGAATGTTGTAGATTCAATAACAACAAGAGCCATTTCGGGAAGCAGTTCTCTGCAGAGCGCCCTTACCAAAGCAGACAGCGTAGAAATTAGAACTGCCGCCAACGATGCTATAAGCGTGTCTAGTAACTTCAACAGAGGCGACTGGAGCGCCTTTGGCAATAAGAAGCTGGATCAAGGATACACCCCAGATCAAGCAGTTGCGGAAATGTACAGAATAGGCGATCTCTCGCTTGTAAATCCGGACCTCGCATACAAAGAGGTAATAAACACTATTGGCGACACAACACGATCTTTCAAGGACGAAAATAGTATAGATGTTGAAAAAGAAGAGCGCAAAATGGCGGAAGATCACAATGCTGACGTAATAAAGATAGGGAAAAAAGTTGGAGATAAAAAAGGAAATTTGAATCCTCCATCGGTTGTTTCACCGACCGGAGCTAACCCGGAAAGCGAAGTAGAAAAAGCAGTAAGAGAAGCAAAAGAAAATACATCAGAATACTGGAGAGCTCTTCAGCGTGAATTAGTGGATGCTAAGGCAGCTCATAGCATAGCAAAAAGACGAGCCAACAGTCCTAATGCTACCCAAGAGGTCAAGGATAAGTATGTCGACGCCGACGTAAGGTTAGTAAACGCGAAACAAGCGCTTGGAAGCTGGGAAATAAAATACGGTACTAAGAAAAGACAAAAATAAGATATAGTACAGGCGTAAAGAAGAGAGGTAATCAGGGTGTTGATCGTTCGCGCTTGCTTGTCTTTGACGACTGGCGCGATTACTTTAACAACCCACAGGAGGGTCAAATGTTTCAGTTTCACGAACAGATGAGTCTGAGTCATTGGTTTCCGCCAGAATTTGTACTGGCGTGTGTAGTGATACTCATAATAAATGCGGTGCAAGCATATATGAAATATGTGAAACGCCAAAAGGGACTTTCCAGAAAGGAAGAAAGGTCAAGCGCGCGCTTCTATACGTCACACGACACCACAGACAAGCCTTGCCAATTTTATACGGGCGATGATGATGAGAATGACAATGATGACAATGATGAGAAAACGATGAGAAGCCACTACCCTGGTGATTCACTATTTCTAAAGCATAATAGACGAAGCCCTTACAGCGGACTCAGAAACGGATTCAAATAAAAATCAGCGCGGCGAAAGACGGCTCTGTTCCGTTTTCGTCCGCTCGTTCTTCCCCGTCTAAACACGCCTTGCGCCGCTTCTCCCAATAATTATTAAACAAAAAAACCACAGTTTTACTTAAAGAAATAAAAATTTAGCCGATCTTAGCGGTATGAAAGACAATAAACTTCTGCTTAAAGACTTTGCTATCAAAAGCATAATGGCAAACAGAGGCTCTCGCAGAAAGCAGACTACAAACGGTTATTTGGAAGCGTTCAGGTTTTATATTGAACCCTACTTAGGCGATAAAAGTATCGCTGAAATCAATCCTATGAAGATCAAAGAGTGGCAAAGTAAATTATCAGAGAGGCTCGCCCCTTGGACTGTTCGCGGAGTAAGCGCGAATTTAGCTTTGCGATCGGCGTTTGGCGAGCGGAGATTAAAATTAGATCGCGATCGCCGATAGAATAACTTCTGGCTGTGTTTTGTCATTATTATAATTTATTTCGCGTAAAAATGAGGCTTCTCCAAAAAAACGAAGTTTTGAAGAAGTCTATAATATTTAGAATAAACTTAATTGTTTAGCCGCATACCCACGCTTATAATCAATTATTATATCCCTCATTTCATAACGCAATCTAGCGCGCTCGCATTCATTGGTAAAAATGTTCCATAGTTTGTTTATATGAGGCGAAGTGCATTTATAGCGTTCGCCATATTTTTTTATATATTTTTCTTTGATTCCGGGAAAATATTTATCCAATTTTTCATAATAATATTCCCTATTGCCGCTTCGTAACGTCATACCTATAGCGGGGTAAATAAATCGCGCTCCGTTTTCTTTGGCTTTATGTACAATATTTATAATATTTTCTTCCGTATCTTCAATATACGGCAATAAAGGCGTCATAAGTATACCAGCATATACGCCGCTATCGGTTAATTCTTTTACCGCGGAAAAACGCTCGTTTGATAAAGGGGCGTTTGGCTCAATAATTTTACAAAGATTGTCATTATGCGTTGTAATTGTTATTTTTACAATTACGGGCGAATGAACTTGTATATCTTTCAATATATTTATATCTCTGACAACTAATTGGCTTTTGGTCGCGATAGCAACTCCGAAACGATAGGCGTTTAATAATTCAAGGGCGTTTCTTGTGAGTTTAAGTTCTTTTTCCAGAGGATTATACGGATCGCTCATTGATCCTGTGGCAACCACGCCTCTTTTTCTTTTTTTTAAGAGATCGTTACGAATAATTCGCAAAGCGTCTTTTTTAGACCGAATTTGATCAAAGTTTTCTATTTTATAACAAAGACTGCGGCTGTCGCAGTATATACAACCATGAGAACATCCCCTGTAGATATTCATATTGTAATCAATTCCAAACCAACTATGGTCTTTTACCTGAGTTACAATAGTTTTTGCGGATACATATTCCATATTATTTGGGTTTCATCGCGATTTTTTTGTGTTTTGCGATCGCTAGGAAGCGACCGCAAACATATATCTTAAATGTCTAATTTGTCGCGGATATTCAGCGAGACCTTTTTCTTTTCGTCCTGACCCTCGTAGATGACGATCGCGCTCTCGCCCTCGCGGTAGTGGTCGGCGAGCCTTGCGATACGTTTGCCGCCCGCGCCGATTTTAGAGATATGCACAAGCCCCGAATTGCCGTCAGGCAAATCAACAAACAAGCCGAAATCCGCGACTTTCGCGATCTTGCCTTCTATTTCTTCGCCGATTGCGTATTTGCACTCGGTGCGCTCGCGGTGCGCTCCGCCGTGAGAGTGGGAAGCGCCGCCGCCGTGTCCGCCGCCCATTCGCGCGTTTTCCGCGATCCGCTTGATTTCCACGCACGCCGCCTCTACTTTCGCCGCGTCGCTGCCTCGCACTTTGACGCCGCCGTTTTCTTTGTCCAGATCAATTTTCACGCCGTAGGTTTCGACGAGCTCGTTAATTACCGCGCCGCCCTTGCCGATGATCGCGGGAATGGCTTTTGGATCAACGCCAAAACTTTCAAGACCGGGCAGAGCGTTCAAATTTAACTTGATCGCGCTTTCCGCCGCGCGCATTTTCTCCAAAATCGAAAGCCTCGCGTTTCGCGCCTTTTCGAGCGCGACCCTTAAAGTTTCCAGCGGCAAACCGCCGAGTTTAATATCCATTTGCATCGCGGTAATGCCGCTATCGGTACCCGCGACTTTGAAATCCATATCGCCGTCGTGATCCTCCAAACCAGTAATGTCGGTAAGGATACGAAACTCAGAACCCTCCGTAACGAGTCCCATCGCCACCCCCGCTACGAGTTTGCGCATTGGGACATTCGCCGCGCGGAGCGCCATTGTGCCGCCGCAAACGCTAGCCATAGACGAGCTGCCGTTTGACTCCAAAATCTCGCTCACTATGCGGATCGTGTTGTCGTAGCGCGGGTCAATTTGCGACTCAATCGCGCGTTTGGCGAGGTTGCCGTGCCCTAGCTCGCGCCTGCCCGGAGCGCCGATTCGCTTCGCCTCGCCCACCGAAAAGCCCGGGAAGTTGTAATGCAGCATAAATTTTTCGTAGGATTGTCCCGTGTCGGTAAGGCGTTCTTGACCCTGACGATCGCTGTCGCCGCCGAGTGTCGCGACCGCAAGCGCCTGCGTCTGACCGCGCGTAAATAACGCCGAGCCGTGCGCGCGCGGCAAAACATTCGTCTCGATAGTAATCGGGCGAATTTCGTCTAAACCGCGTCCGTCCGCGCGGCGATTTTCACGCAAGATCGCCGATCGCACAAGCGACTTTTTCAACGCTTCAACGGCGAACAAGACAGGTTTTGAATCTTCCAAATTCAATTTTTTAGCGGCTTCGGCTGCGATCGCGTTAAGCTCGCCGCCGCGCTCGCTTTTAGACATCTGCGCGATCGCCGCTTTAATCTGGTCTTTATAATTTTGTTCTACAAACGCTGCCGTTTCGGGCGCGATCACATCGCTTTTCAAAGGCAGATCGCGCGCGATCTTCGCGATCGGCTTGAAATTTTGCTCATACGCGATCGCGGAATTTTTAATGTTTTCCTGCGCAAGAG
Organism: Helicobacteraceae bacterium; assembly: GCA_031286325.1. Classification (GTDB taxonomy): domain Bacteria; phylum Campylobacterota; class Campylobacteria; order Campylobacterales; family SZUA-545; genus JAIRNH01. The sequence goes on along the minus strand of JAITUT010000014.1, from coordinate 1,648 downwards.
CGATCGCTTCGAGCAGCTTCTCTTCGCTAATTTCAAATCCCTCGCCGTTTTCTTTCGCCCACAACGACTGCATTTCAATCATCAAAAGTTCTTCCGCGCTGCCGCAGACAAAGAGGTCAATCGCCGATCGCGACATCTCTCTTAGCGTAGGATTCACCACGAGTTCGCCGCCGATCATTCCGATACGCACCGCGGAGACGCACTTTTTCGCCGGCAAACTGCTCGCGTACAAAGCCGCCTGCGCCGCCAAAACCGCGAGACGCTGCAAATCGGCGTCTTCGTTGCAGCTTAGCACGGTAACAGTGATCAAAATCGGCGCGGTTAAACCCTTCGGGAATAACGGGCGCAACGTGCGATCCACAATGCGCGAGGCGAGAGTCTCAAAGTCGCTCGGCTTGTTCTCGCGCTTGATAAAGCCGCCCGGAAATTTGCCAATCGCGTAGGTCTTTTCAATATATTGCACCGTCAGCGGCAAGAAATCGTCCGCGTCTTCGCTGGGTTCCTCGTATGTAACCGTTGCCAAAAGGACATTTTCGCCCTCTTCAAACCAGACTGCTCCGTCCGCTTGCTTGGCGACTTTGCCAAACGTGAAACGCTCTACCGCGCGCGCGGGCGCGATCTCTACTATATGGTAGTTCATTTTTTCCCTTTCTTTTTGTGCTTGTTTAGGATCGCAAGAGCGTCTCCAGTCTCGCGCGATCTGTAATATGAAACCGATTCAACATAGTGCGAGAGGCGGTTTGGCAGATATGCGTAATCAATCAAAGAGAATAACTCAGCCGCGAGATTTTCTGGGATCACGGGCAGAGCCACCGCGACTTTCGCGGGGTTCATCGCGAAGATCGTCTTCAAAGCGACCATCATCGTAAGCCCCGTGTCCGCCCCCTCGTCGGTTAAAATCACATTTTTGCCCTGCATATTGCCTAACGGCGCGCCTTGCCTGTATTTGTAAAGGTAACTCAAAATTTTCTCATCGTGTTTGCGTTTCGCCTCGCCGTAAACATAATCGATTGTGATCTCAAACGCGTTTGCCAAAAAGTGATTTATCACAATCTCTTTCGTCTCGCTCACGACCGCGATCCAGCAATCTTTATTTACGGGCGAGCAAATCGGCTCCGTGAATATAAAGTCTAGATCGCCGTCTATCGCCTCGGCGATTTTATCCGCGATCAGCGCGCCGTTGTCGCTCATCGCCAACACCTGCCAACTCTCCTTTTTCATCTCGGCGAGCGGCATTATCGTCAGCAATTTTTCAGCGGCTTCAAGGTGATCTTCAAATAATGTCATATAGCTCCTCGCAAATCACTCCGCGATCTTGCCCGATTTTGTATAAAGCGCGGATTTTGCCCTTTTGATCTCAGCAAAGAACGCCAGATTACTCAAATTTTTATTAAAAGAAATTCCGCATAGTTTTGAATTCCGATTAAATTTTTAAGGCGTTTTGTGGTAAAGTTGGACTCTCTCGATTTGACTAAGGGTATGTTATGTTTTCTATATTCCAAACGTTCAAAATTTTAAACAATTGGCGATTGGCTAGCTCAGCCGAAAGAATAAGTAATGCCGTCGAGAAGCTACGCTAACGTTTGCGAATTCGGGTTTGCAAGCCCTACAAACCTCCGTGACTGCTTCCGTCGCTTTAGATGGTTCG
>JAITUT010000092.1 GCA_031286325.1 Helicobacteraceae bacterium | reverse complement strand
GGAAAATTAATATCTCTTTTGAAATTAACAGATTCATTTTCATAAAAAGTCCAATCGGTTTTGTCGTTTTTCAAGTAAAACTGCTTTTTTTGTGTGTAAATACTTGGAATAATAAACTCTTTATCCGTTAAAATAGGGTCGTCATAAATTCCTTTATAAACGCCAACCAAATAACAATCGTGAAAAAATTTCATCGGGATATTTCTGACAGGCATTCTTTCAGATACATCCATTAATATTTTTCCAAAAAAATATTTTCCATTGTATTGAACATAGAATATATCTCCCTCAACAAGTCTTTTCTTTGTTTCCATTTCTTTTTCTCCGTTTTTCATTGCGGTTTCACTCAATCTCCCAAATCCACAACTTTCCCTGCCGCCTAACCGATAATATCAATAATCGCTTGATATTTCTCGGCGTTTGGATTTCATAAACATATAAAACCCCGCGAAAGCGGCAAGGACTAAAACCGTTGTGATCGCGTTAGTCCAAAAGCCTACAGGCTCGCTGAAAATGCCGACCGACATTTAGCCCCCCTGCCCTACAAACTCTTAATCGCCGCGGCGCAACGTTCGCACGGCTCGTCCTCTTTTGCCGCCACAAACTTCCAGCAACGCGGGCACTTTGCCCCTTTTGCGCGGATAATGTAGCCGCCCTCAATTTTCGCAAGCGCGTCCGCGGGCGCTTTGGCGGCGACTGCGGCTGATGAGATCGTGAGCATATCCGCCAAGTCCGTCATATCCAAAGCAACGGCGAAATCCGGCGCGGCTAAAAACGCGAGTTCCAGCGAATTTTTAATTGCGCCCTGTTTTTTAAGTAGATCAACTTGCGCGAAAAAGCGTTCGCGCAACGCGAGTTCCGCGCTCAATTCAAAGGGTTCAAACTCGCCGATTGGATCAAATGTAAAGTCAAAGATCGTCTTGCCGAAACCCTTTAACACAGGCGGCGCGTATTCGGCGATCTCGTCTGTGGTGTATGTGAGCACAGGCGCGCACAAAACCAGCAACGATCGCAGGATTATGAAAATCGCGCTTTGCGCCGAGCGGCGGCGTTTAGAGTCAATAGGATCGCAATATATGCGATCTTTGACCATTTCAAGATATACGCCGGAGAGCTCAATGACCACAAAATTATTAATGCGGTGAAACGCGCGGGCAAAGTCGTTCGCCTCAAAAGCCGCGATCGCCTCGTCTTCTACCGATTTCGCCGCGCTCACGATCCAGCGATCCGCGCCTAAAAGGTCGGTCTCCAAAACGGGTTTATCCAAATCCTCTATATTCGCAAGCATAAAGCGAAATGTATTGCGCAACTTTTTATACTGCTCGGAAATTTGGTTCAAGATGTTTTGGCTGATCTTAACCTCCGCGCGGTAGTCGCTCATTGCAACCCAGAGGCGCAGGATTTCAGCGCCCATATTGCCGATAATCTCCTCAGGCGCTACCACATTGCCTTTGGATTTGCTCATTTTGGCGCCGTGCTCGTCAACGGTGAAGCCGTGCGTTAAGATCGCTTTATACGGAGCCTCGCCGCGAGCCGCGCACGAAGCTAATAGAGAGCTTTGAAACCAGCCTCTATGCTGATCGCTACCCTCCAAATACATATCCGCGGGCGCGTTTCCCGCGTCATAATCGCCGCTACGCAAAACCGCAGATTGCGTCGCGGCGCTGTCGAACCAGACATCTAAAATATCCGTTATTTTTTCACATTTCGCGGGATCGTAGTCGCTTGCTACGAAATCCTCAACGGGCATTGAATACCACGCGTCGCACCCCTTTTCGGCGAAAATTTGCGCCGTGCGCTCCAATATGCGATCGTCTAAAATCAGCCGCCCCGTTTCAATGTCGCACATAAAGGCGATCGGCACGCCCCAGTCGCGCTGGCGCGAAATGCACCAATCAGGGCGCGTCTCAATCATAGATTGCAGGCGGTTTTTGCCGCTTTCAGGGTGGAAAGCGACATCTTCTATCGCCGCTAAAGCCACGGCGCGCAAAGTCCGTCCGCCAAGTCGCGGCTCGTCCATAGCGACAAACCATTGTTTGGTCGCGCGGTAAATTACCGGCGTGTGCGTGCGCCAGCAATACGGGTAACTATGCGTGATCATATCTTGCTTCAAAACCGCGCCGCCCATTAAATCAATAATCGCTCCGTTTGCTTTGAATACGTGCATACCCACAAATCGCTTCGCGTTCGGCAACAAAAGCTCTTTGTAAACAGTCTCGTCAAAGCACCCCGACTCATCTACCGGCATTAAAACGGGCAAATCGTACGCGAGCGAAATACGGTAGTCCTCTTCGCCGTGCCCAGGCGCGGTATGGACTGCGCCCGTGCCGTCTTGCATACTCACGTGCTCCGCCATTACAAATACGCTTCTGCGGTGATTTAACGGGTTAATCGCTTCTAATCGATCAAAGTCCGCGCCCATAATAGATTTGATCGGCTCGCCCTTAATGACGCCTTCTAGCCTCAAAGCCTCAAAGCGATCTTTCGCCACGATCAAGCCCTCTTCGCTCAAAAGGTATTCGGCGTCAGCTTTTAACGCGATCGCGACATTCGCCGGTAATGTCCAAGGCGTAGTCGTCCAAATCACAATCGCTTTTCCATCCGGCAGACCCAACGCGATACTCGCGGTAAATGTTAAAGTGAACGCGACATAAATCGAATCGGATTTTTTATCTTGATACTCCACTTCCGCTTCCGCGAGCGCGGATTTAGCCGCCCACGACCAATAGACGGGCTTTTTGCGCTCTACGATCAGCCCCGCTTTCGCCACGCGGCAGAGCTCGCGGTAAATTTCGGACTCAAATTTGTAGTCCATTGTTATATATGGATTTTTCCAATCAGCTACGATCCCAAGCGACATAAAGCCGTCTTTTTGGCGTTCTACAAATCGTTCGGCGTGATCGCGGCAGAGGCTTCTGAACTCCGCTTTGCCCATTTGCTCTTTTTTTTCCGCGCCGCCTACAGCCGTCTCTACCTGTTGCTCTATCGGCAAGCCGTGGCAATCCCAGCCCGGCGTGAAACGCGCCGACTCGCCTTTGAAGTAGTGATATTTGAATACGATATCTTTTAAAATTTTGTTCAAAGCGTGCCCGATGTGAATCGGTCCGTTCGCGTATGGCGGTCCGTCGTGCAGGGTGAAAGTTACCGCCGCGTTCGCGCGTTTTTTCTTCATCACCTCATAGACATCGTTATCTTCCCAGCTGCCGTATCGCTTCGGCTCGTTTTCGGCGAGGTTCGCGCGCATAGGAAATTCAGTTTTAGGCAAAAATATTGTATTTTTATAGTCAAGTTTAGCCGCTTTAGGCGAAGCTTTTTCTTCGGCTTTTTGCGTAATTTTCGATTCTTCTTTGTCGGAAAGCTCCTCTTTTGGGAATAACGCCTCTTTCGCTGCGTCAGCTTTCTCCGCCTTTTTCGCGGATTTTTTGCTTTTTTGAGGTTTTGCCTCCGATTCGTTGGTATCTTCGCGATCCCCTAAATCGCCCTCCGCCTTTTTACGCTTAAAGCGCATAGATACGATAACTGGTTTTTTCTCTTCGTCTTTCATTGTTCGCTCCTTATTCTATATCTGGTTTCAGCCGCTAAAAGCTGCGGAAACCTGTTGCGTGAATCATCAACATTTACCCAATCAAGCACCAAGCGCAAATGGCGCGGTCTCTTAGACGACAAACCCATAGCCGATCGCATAGCCAAAGCCATTGGCGTGCCAATCACGTTTCTGCCCGCGATCAGGTGTCCGAAACTTATCACATCAGGTCCGCGCAAAACATAAGTCTCATTCCAGCATTTATCGTTTTTGAGCGCGTGTTTGATGTTGGCGATCACATCAAGTATATGCACGGGCGCGATCTTCGCGTCTTCGCGCCAAAATTTCAGCAAAATCGACTTTTTCATCATAGACTCAATCAAACAATCAAACGGCGAATTTTTGCCGAATATGATCGTAGGCTTAAAGATAATATATTTAACGCCGCTTTTTTTCACAAGCCCTTCGGCGACAAATTTCGCCTGCTGGTAGTCGTTTTCTACCGCGTGAATGTGATTAACCGAAAAGTGTATAAAGTTTTTGACGCCATTTTTCTCCGCGAACTCCAATAGGTGGCGCACTCCCGCCAAATATTCGCGCTTCATCGTCTCGTTATCCGCGTAATTATCGGGGTGGCACTCCATACAATTGATAATCATATCAATCGGCTTGTCAAATTGCAGGAAGCCGAGCGGCTTAGCGACGTCTAACAAAGTATTATTCACGCAAAATTCGTTGCCGCGCGTGCGCGACATATTGATAAAGTCGTGATCGTTATGAAAGTTATCCACGACGGCGCCGCCCACATACCCGCTTCCGCCGACAATTAAAATACGCATTTCGCAACCTTGCAGGGTTTCATTAGAATCTCAACTTCGGTTCGTAAATTCTCACCAAATCGCAGGCAATCTTGCTCTTTGAGCCGACCGCCTTCGCGATATGCGCCGCCACCGCCGATCTTGCCATAAACTTTTCGTCCGCCGCGACAATGTGCCACGAGGCGCCGGGCGTGTGAGTCGCGATCAGTGTTTCCGCGCTCTTTTTGGAGTAATTTTCATACTCTTTCGGCGACTTTAACTCCGTGTCGTTCAAAAGCGACTTTTTGAGCGGATCGTCTTTACGCTTTTCAAGACGCTTTATTAACTCCTCTTTGGAAATCTCCAAAAAGTATTTGAGCAAAGTAAAGCCGTCTTCAATCAGCGCCTTTTCAAATAGCGGTATTTGGTGCGCGGCGCGATCGTAATTCGCGTCTAATTCCGCATACCACCCGCGATCAAAAAAGGCGATTTCGCCCTCATTTGGAAGTTGCTCCGTATATTTCGCCAAAAGCCACGCGCCGCGCCCCCTCGCGTTTGCCGCGTAGAACGGCTCGCCCAAAGCTTTCGCGAGGTATTTAGCCAACGCGGATTTGCCTGAAAACGAGCGTCCTTCGCAAACGATCGCCACCTTTTTTTTGGCGAAAGCGCCCGCTTTGCGCAAACGCGACAACTCTAAAAGCGCCTCTTTTTCGGGCATAAGACCTCATTTCGCTCTTTTGGTTAAATCTGTTATATTAGGCAAATTCCGCTTAAAGAGGTTTATCAAGTGATTACCCTGAACATTTTGAATTTTGACGAATCCAGCGCTGCGGCTCTATGCGCCAAACCCGCCGAACGGCTCGGCGCGAACTTTCGTAGCTTTTTAAGCGAAGGCGGCTGGGCGGTTTTAGAGATCGCGCCAAGCCAAAACGCGGCGGAATTTGCCGAGATGATCGTAGAAAACTTCGCGCCCAAAGCGTTTTTGGGCAATCCGTATGAGTTTTTGACGGCGCGTTTGCGCGAGCGTGGCGCGCGCGTAACTTTCGCCGAAAGTTGCACCGGCGGGCTTTTGGCGTCGCGCGTTACGGCGGTTTCGGGGGCGAGCGAAATTTTTGACGGCTCGCTTGTAACTTATTCCGATCGGCTGAAAACGCAGTGGCTTAAAGTTTCGCCCGATACTTTGCGGGGATTCGGGGCGGTCAGCGAGGAGTGCGCGCGCGAAATGGCGGTTGGCGCGCTGGCGGTAGCAAACTCCGGTTTCGCGGCGGCAATTAGCGGGATCGCGGGACCAGACGGCGGCAGCGCGGCGAAACCTGTGGGAACGGTTTTCATTGCGGTCGCCGATCGCGCGGGCGCGATTTTCTCGGAGCGGCTTTTGTTAAAGGGCGATCGCTTGACGATTCAATCCGCCGCCGCCGCGCACGCTTTGCGGCTCTTGCTAAACGCGATCTGAATAAAATCGCTAAATAGGAGCGAAAGATGAAAATAGAATACTTTAACGAATACCGAAAATGGGAAAATTTAGGCGTTAGAGAAAAAACAAAAGCGCCGTTAAATAATTTCATAAAATCCTTTGAAAACGATGCTGAAAAGATATCTTGGACGATGGAATTTTTGTCTAATTTGGAGTTAAATAACGGACGTTATTATATCCGCAACGAATTATTTGAGGAAATTGTGTTCCCTATTCTATTTAACGGTTATAAAAACGGCGATGTTTCGCTGATTTTGCGGCTGATAAAACTTAGCTCTAATCTCACGGCGAATAATAAGTTGTGGAAAAAGTTAGATTACAAAATTCGCGGCGATTTAATAAGCGAGCGCTATCGTCTAGACCCAAACAATGATGAAGTTTTGCGCTTGTATCTCTATAAATTAGAAGACGGGATTGAGGATTGTTTTCGCGATTATCCCGATCGTATTAATTACGGATATTATAATACCGCCGCAAAAGATCAATGCGATCTTATAATGAACGCGATCAAATATATGCGGAAAGTAGATAAAAATAATAAATACGGCGAGTTTCTAAATACTTGTGAAAATAAGTTGTTGGAATATATGAGCGGAATGAGTTGCGGAGGCGAAAACGTTTAATGTTTTTAGGTATTTTGCTTTTCCCTCGTTCGGCTTCATTTCTCTCGCGGTTGCTCCCGTGTTTATTCTCAAACTTTCTTTTTCTTCGGTTTTCATTGCGGGTTTATTTTTAAATTAAAAGTTTCCAAAATAACGTTCAAAGGTAAACAATATTTTTTTCAATTACGAATTATTAATTACGATTAGACTTGGGGACAACCTAAGCCTAACGGGGGCTTTTAATAATATTAATAAAATGGTTATAAAGAATTGGAATTATAAATTTTTCTTCCACACCTGAACGCATCAAAAAATCTATAAAAAAATCTAACCTTTCATGTTTAGACCAATCATTATCAGACGGATAAGAAAAAAAAGATAATAAAGCGCGAAAAGCCATTTTTTCTTTATCTGACATTTCATTATAAGGTTTTACCCTTTTAGATATTTCAATGTTTAATTGCCCTAAAATTTCAGAAGGACTACTACTGTCTAATGCCAAAATTCCTTTTTTCTATATTCATCAATCTCTCTATCAGACATATTAACTAATTGATTATCTAATAAATTCAAACAATCATTTATGCAGAGCATAATTTTTTTTGTTAAATCTATTGTATTATGCTCTTTATAATAATCTGTAATTTTATCAATATAATAATCTATTTTCGTCTCCCCTGCGTTCATTTTCAAACTTTCTTTTTTTTTTGGTTTTCATTGCGATTTCCCTCAATAACGAGCCCAAATAATTCTTAATGTAGTTCCTAAAATTTGCTGTAATTCTTTCAAATATTTTTCTTCTATTTCAGCTATTGGCTCTAAAATTTTTATTTGAAATTTCGCAAAACCCGCAGGCATATCATAAGTCAAATCGTTTAATGAAGTTTTTCTATTACAGCATAAAGTCGTAAAGTCCAAGTTGGCAAATTGTTTTTCATACGCCTTGTCCATTGCGTTTTGCCAATCTTTAATTTCTATACTTTCTCCGCAGAAATTGCAAAAAACGCTATCAAAGTTCGCTCCTTGGTCGACGAATTGAATTGCGTCTGTTGTATCAATTTCTATTTGTTTATTTTCATAAAACTTTGCAAGAAAAGTTTTCGCCTTATCCTGCAGAATCGCTTCAGGCGCATAAGTTGAATTTGTCGGAATGATCTTCAAAATAGTCGCCGACATTCTATTTATTCTCCATCACGATCGTGCCGTCCCACCCTTTGTGCGGCGGATTTTCAATGAAATACTCCACGCGATCTAAATACAACGTCGAAAGGTAATCCCCTGGCGCTACATCTAAAGCCTCCCTCAAATACCGCCGCGCCGATTTGAATTCGCGAATTTTGACTAACGAAAGCGCCTTGTTGTATGGCTCTAAAAGCGCGCGCGAAATGTGTAGCCGCCCTTTGCCCGCATCCTCTTCAAACGCCTTATAAACGGCATAAACCCCCACCGCTTTTTCTTTACCCACCACGCGCACGAAGTCCGCCTTGCGAAAAATGTAGCGGTCTTTCGCGTTCTTATCAGCTGAAATCTCCTCGTAAACAGACTCGCTCGCTAGGATCGGATGCGCGTAGACTTTCGTCAAGCTCTCCAAACGCGAAGCCAAATTCACTTCATCGCCGATCGCCGTGTATTCCTGCTTGCTGGCGAAACCAATGTTGCCCACAACGCACTCGCCGTAATTGATCCCGATCCCGATGTCTAGCTCCGCGCCGCCCAAATCAATTGGGCTCGTATTCACGCGCGGCAAAGTTGAGAGCATATTGATCGCCGCATGTATCGCGTTTGCGGCGGCATTCTTGAGCGGGCGCGGCGCGCCGAAGATCGCCATCAAGCCGTCTCCGATATATTTGTCTATCTGTCCGCCCTGCTCTACCACCGCATTGCCAATGTGCAAAAAGTAGTTATTCAAAAACACCACAAGGTCTTGGGCGTTCGTCTTTTCGCTAATTTTTGTGAATTTGCGAATGTCGCAGAACAAAACCGCGATTTTCAACGCCTCGCCCGTAACGGACATATCGCCTCCGCTCTCAATAATCTCGTCTACAACCGACGGCGGGACATATTTAGCAAAGGCTCGGCGCGTTTTTTTCTGCGTGGTTTTAATTTCGCGCATTAAAAGCGCGTTGACGATCGTGGGCGCCGCCGCGTTCAAAAATGTCCCCAAAGACTCGGTGATCGGCGGTGAAAAATACTCGGTAGCGGTGTTGGCGATCGCCATAAGAGCGAACGGCTTGCCTAAGTTGTGCAGTTTATAGGTAAAGTATGATTCCAGCACCTTTTTGTGAGACTTCGCAAGTTTTTCAGTCTCGGTCTCCTCCGTAAATTGCGCGGATTCAGTGAGGTCCTCTTCTTCGCCCACCGAGCGCGGCGCGTCAGGAAAATCTTTGTCAAAGTCGGCGCGTACGCCCGCCAAAAAATCTTCCGCGATCTCATAAGGCAAATCGCCGCGGTTTGCGGTGTAGATAAAAATTTCGTTGCGCCACGCGATAATCACCGCCGCGATCTGCACATCGCAAATAGCCGACAAAAGCTCCAAAGTTTTTATGATTACGTTGTCTAGCGGGACAATTCTGCTTTGCGCGATCTTGGCGATCAAAGTTGTGAGCGATAGGCTCTCGTCAAGCAAATTGTTAATGCCCTCTACCACGCTCTCGTCATTTATGCGGTACGCCTCGCGAGCGATCGCCTCATAGTCAGTTTCGCCGCTTTTTTCGTTTATAAGCCTAATCGCCTCTCCTAAAATTAACTCAAAATTTCCCGGCAGCTTCTCTACATACGAATCCGCGCCCGCGTCAAGCCCGCGGTAGCGATCTTTCGTATCCGACAATTTAGTCAAAAGCATTATTGGGATTTTGCGCGTAGTCGTCCGCGATCTTAAAAAGCGCACCGCTTGGTAGCCGTTGCACATTGGCATTTCCAGATCGCACACAATCAAGTGCGGCTTAAAGTGGTAAGTTTCTTTAATGCCCTCGAAACCATTCGCGGCGTGGGCAACTTCAAAGCCGTTTTCCGCAAAAAAATCGCAGATTATCTCGGCGAAAGTCTCGGAATCTTCCATCACTAAAATTCGTTTCTTGTCCATTGCATAGCCTTTTTGTTGATTATATCACATAGTTAAACGATTAAATTTATATGTATAAGCTATAACTTATAATTTATAATTTTCCGATGAATCTCCGATTAACTCTCGCGCCGCGCGGATTAAATTACGGTTTTGAAATGAGTGTTTGATGATGTAGCGATCCACGCCGATTAGCCGCGCGCGCTCCATATCCTCTTTGCTCGACTTAACGCTGATCATAATAACCGCCAAATCGCGCAGAGCCGGACTCTTGCGGATATTCCTAGTTAGCTCAAAGCCGTCCATATTCGGCATATTTATATCGGTACAGACAAGATCGTAGCGGCGTTCTTTAATTTTCGCGAGAGCTTGCGCGCCATCATTTGCCGTATCCACCGCGTAACCCTCGCCCTCCAAAATGTCTTTCACAATTTCGCGCGTGCTGGCGGAATCGTCCGCGACCAAAACGCGCTTTAACAAGCTGTTCTGATCTACGCGCTTAGCTTTCAGATCAATTGACTTCGCTCGCCGCGCCATTTTAACTAGCGACGGAATATTTAAAACGAGCGCGAAGCCGTAATCCTCGCTCACCACCGCGCCGTTAAACAGCGCGAGACGTTCCATAATTTTCGGCATCGGTTTGACGATATGCTCCGAAAGCGCTTTCACATCGTCAATCGCGATCGCGAATAAATCATCATAAACTCGCGTAATCACCGCGAAATTCACCGCGTTCGCCGCCTTGTCGCGCCTGATTTTTAAGACATTATGCAAATAATGGAGGCGGATCATCTTGTTTTGGTATTCAATGTACGGGCAATCCGCGATCGTAACGATCTTTTCGGGCGTTAAAATAAAGATATTCTCCACAAAATTCGCCGGAATTACGAAATTATGACGATCCGTATGCGCTCCAAAACCCATTAAAGCCGCGATTGACAGCGGCGCGACGACTATAAACTCGCTTCCGCGCCCAATCTCGCTCTTGGTCGTGATCGCGCCTTTGACGCGCTCAACCCCTATCCTAGCCGCGTCCAGTCCCACGCCGCGCCCCGAAATTTGGCTAACTTCGCTTGATGTGCTAAAGCCGCTTTGGAAAATGAAATTTATCAGCTCCGCCTCGCTCAAATTTGCCGCGTCTTCTTCGGTTTTTAATTCCAAAGCGACTACTTTGCGGCGGATTCCTTCGTAGTCGATCCCGCGCCCGTCGTCTTTGATTGAAATTTTCATATTGCCGCCCTCTCTGCGGCAGCTCACTTGAATCTTTCCCTCCGGCTCTTTGCCCGCCGCTTCGCGCTCCGCAGGGCTTTCTATGCCGTGATCTACGGTGTTGCGAATAATGTGCAAAAGGGCGTCTTGCATAGCTTCAATCGTGTTTTTGTCTATTTCGTTTTCCGCGCCCTCAATCGTGAGGCGCACGCGCTTTCCAAGTTGCGTGGCGATATCATAGACTACGCGCGGGTAAGCGTCTAGAATCGTAGAGAGCGGCAACATTCTTAGCGCGATCGCGCCGTCATAAGAAGTTTTTAAGTTTGCGGCGAGGTTTAGCGAATGACATCTGCTCTCAAAGGCGCTCTTACGAATGTTGCGCCCAAACAAGACGAGATCGTCTAAAAGCCGCTCGTCAACCGCCGCGAGTTTTAACTTTTCATAAAGCAGATCAAATTCGGCGGCTATTTGGTTTAGGCGTTTGCCCAAATTTTGCGCCTCGTTTTCTCTGTTTTGGATCGTAGAGAGCGATTTGATAATTTCGTCAATTTTCGCAACGTCAACGCGTACCGAATCGGTTTCCTTGCGTACATACGAACGCGCCTTACTCTCTTTTTTTTCAGCGCGGCTTTGATTATAGCCTTGATCGCGGCTTGGCTTTTTTTCAGCGGATTTTTCAGTTTTTTCGGCTTTTTCGCTGTGTTTTTCGTTATTACTCGTCTTTTTCGATTGCGATTTGGCGTGATCAAAGGTCTTTTTGCCCTCTTTTTCGCTTTTGGGTACTTTAAACTCCGCTCCTTCGGCAAAATTTATCAACTCGCGCTCAATCTCTGAAGGCTCCGCGCTCTCCTCCGCGCCTTCGGCGAGCGCGTTTAACATATCTTTCAGCGCGTCAATGCCCAGCAAAATCAGTTGCGTGGCGCGTTCGCTCAGTTTCGCGCGCCTCTCGCGCACCGAGACAAACGCGCTCTCTATTTTGTGCGCGAGGCTCTCTACGCGCTTTAAGTTAAGCATTCTCGCCGAACCCTTTAATGTGTGCAAATAACGCAATACGCGATCTAACTCATCGGCGGCGGCGGGATCGCTCACTACGATCATTAGCCCGTTTTCAGCAGCGGTGATATTTTCCCTGCTCTCCGCAACGAACTTTGCTACATATTTTTCTTTATTTAACGCCATTAAGCAAAGTCTATCATAATTTGCTGTATAATCGCTTTGCTGAACGGAGCGCTACCTGCCGCCTAATTTGGGTCGAACAATGTTGTGCGTCCAAAAAGAACCTATGTTTTAGCTCGGTGCGCGGCATAACCTACGGGACTTGCCCCTAAAGAGCCAAACGGCTTCTATAATTTTGACTCACGACCAAAAATTTGGCATGAACGCCCGTTCGGCGTCTCTACTTTACGGCAGGTTTTAATTATGAATATCCTAATTATCGGCAACGGAGCTCGCGAGTATGCGATCGCCCGCGCATTAAAGCGCGATCCTAACTGCGGCAAAATTTTTTTCGCCCCCGGCAACGGCGCGACTGATCGCTTGGGTGAAAACATCGCTATCACGGACTTTGATTCGCTGGCGAACTTCGCGATTGCAAATAATGTAAAACTCACGATCGTAGGCGGCGAGGAGCCGCTCACAAAAGGAATCGCCGATATTTTCCGCGCGAAAAACCTCGCAATTTTTGGTCCCAGCGCGGCGGCGGCGCAACTTGAAGGCTCTAAAGCGTTTATGAAAAATTTCTTAAGCCGCCATAAAATCCCAACTGCGCGATATTTGGAGACGAGCGATCTCAGAGCGGCTCGCGAATTTATCCAAAGCCTCGCGCCGCCCATTGTGGTCAAAGCGGACGGCTTGTGCGCGGGAAAGGGCGTTATTATTGCGCAAACTTACGAAGATGCAAAGAGCGCGGCGGAAGAAATGTTAAGCGGCGCGGCGTTTGGCGAGGCGGGGCGCAAAGTGGTAGTGGAAGAGTTTTTGGACGGCTACGAATTATCGGTTTTCGCGATCACGGACGGCGCGGATTTCGTGATATTGCCATCGTGCCAAGACCACAAGCGGCTTTTGACGGGCGATTTGGGTCCGAACACAGGCGGAATGGGGGCTTATTCGCCTACGCCGCTTGCGGATTTGGCGTTGATGAGCAAAATCTCCACACGCATTGTCCGCCCCACGATCGACGGAATGCGCAAGGAGGGCGCGCCCTTTACCGGCGTGCTTTTCTGCGGGATTATGGTGGTGAATAACGAGCCGATCGTGCTGGAGTTTAACGTGCGATTTGGCGATCCTGAATGTGAAGCTTTAATGGCTTTGCTGGATAGCCCCGCGACCGAGCTCTTTTACAACGCGGCGATCGGGAATCTCGCCGTGGTCGCGCCGAGATTTAAGGGCGCGGCGGTGGGCGTTGTGATCGCGAGCGAAAATTATCCGTATAAGGCAAGCGAGCCGCGCGAAATCACGATCGCGGAGGGAGCGGAGAGCGAGGATTCTTATATTTTGTTCGCGGGAGTTACAAAGGGCGCGAAGGGCGAATTGCTTGCCACGGGCGGGCGCGTAATGGTCGCTATAGGCACGGGCAAAAATATCCGCGCCGCTCGCGATCGAGCCTACGATCTCATCGGAAAAATCACCTTTGAGGGAATGCAATATCGGACGGACATCGCGTATCAGGCGTTGAAATAACTTTTCGCGGCTAACAAAGCCCCTCCACTACCGCCCGCTCGCTTAACTTTCTTAGAGCTCGGGGGCGGGATCGTATTTTTGGGCTACAAAACCGCCTACTCGCTTAACTTCTTAGATCGGCAAAGCTGATCTTTGCGACATAAAATCACCCTGCCCTATTTCGCGCTTCGCGTTTATTCGCTGTAATTTTCCACTTTTTTTACGGCAATATCCACATTTTCTAATTTGCGCTCTTTCAGCGCGTCCATAACTTTTACAAAATCGCCGAATTTCGCGTCATTTTCAGCGCGAAAAATTATTTGATCTTCGCGATTTAAGCTATCAAGTCTTAAAAGCAAAGTGTAAAAATTAATCATAGCTTCGCCGTTGAAATAAAATTTATTTTCTTTTAGGGATATTTCCGCGCGTTTCTGGGATCCGCTTGGGGCAATTGCGTTTGCGGTTTTCGCCTCGGGAAGCGCGATTTTAATTACTCCTTGCGAAATAAATGTCGCTGTTGTAAGCACGATCGCGAGTAAAACAAGCATAATATCTATAAAGGGCAAAACATTTATTGAATCTATTTTTTTTAAGCGCATTATTTTTCAAAACTTATTAGCAATTCTTCGGCTTTCGCGAGCAGTAAATTATAAATTATTGAGGCGGGAATCGCTACGAAAAGCCCCGCGGCGGTTGCTTTAAGAGCGAGCGCGAGCCCAACCATTAAAGAACTCGCCTCTAAAGAGTTTATATTATTTGCGATCTCAATAAATGTAATCATTATGCCAAAAACCGTGCCGAGCAGCCCAATATATGGCGCGTTTGCCGCGATCGAGGCGATAATAGTTAATCGCTTAAATAGCGCGATTTCAGCTACGCTTTTATTTGCGAAATTTTCGGGGCGAAAACGTTTATAAAAGAGCAATTTTTCCGCCGCGATCCAGATCGCCGCAAAACCAAAAAACGCCAAAATACCAAATGTGGCGTATTCAACAATATCTTTATCTAACATTTTCCAGTCTTTCAATGCGATCTAGCACATTTGGGTGCGTTTCATTCCAAATCGCGTAAATTAGATGTTTCTTTGGAAACGATCTGTTTTCGCGCACTAATTTGATTAACGCGCTCTTTAAATCATCGGCATTTGTAGTTTCCGCGGCAAATTTATCCGCGCCAAACTCTGCGTTTCTGCTGATCAAATTAAAGATCGGCGAGCAAAAAAAGAAAAGGGGCGAGGAAAAGATCAAAAACAGCAAAATTAAAGACTGCGGAGAGTCGCTTAAATTAAATGCCGTAAATAGTTCGTGATTGGCGTTACCGAAGATCAGCAAAATCGCGAATAAAGCGATCAAGACTGCTGTCATTTGTTTGAAAATATCTCTGTGCTTAAAGTGTCCTAATTCGTGCGCTAAAACCGCGATGATTTCAGGGTGAGTTAATTTATCAAGAAGCGTGTCATAGAGGGCAACGCGCTTAATTTTGCCAAGACCTGCAAAATAGGCGTTAAGCCTTGCGTCTCTTTTGGAAGCGTCTACTTTATATACGCCTTCCGCCTTGAAACCTACGCGATCTAATAAATTTTTAATTTGCGCCCCGATCTCTGTATTGTCCAATGGCTCAAATTTGTCAAACAATTTTCTAAATAACGGAAACAACATATTGAGAACTATCAATAAAACGCTTAGAAAGAAAAATGTAATTATCCACCAATTTTCACCTAAACTCAAAATTATTTTGCTCACGATCCAGACCGCAAAAAATGCAATTCCAATGCTCAAAATAAGCGATTTTACAAAGTCCGTAAAGAACAATTTGTGGGTAGAGTTATTAAAACCGAATTTGCCGTCAATTACGAATGTTTCATAGAAATTCAGCGGCAACTCAATAATAGAGTTGATTGCGAAAAAAATCGCGAATATTATCGCAGATTTTAACGCTAAACTCTCTATGTTTATAAAACTTTCTATATAGTTAAAGGCAAAAACAATCCAAAGGACGGCAATTATCGTAGAAAAAAGAAGAGAAAGTGTGGCAAATTTTTCGCGCGTGATCGCGTAGTCAGCGGCTTTTTGCCAATCCTCGCTGGAAAGTAACAACTCTTGATGGTTTTTCGCTTTCAAAATGTAGTTTATTTGTAAAAACGAAATCAAGAGAGTCGCGCAAAAATAGATCGCGTAAACGCCCAAGAAAAAATAGAAAAATTGCATAAAACCTCCTAAATTCGCTGAATTTTAGCCATATCTACCTTTCGGTATAATCGCCCGATTTCACCAAAAGAGGATTTGTGCCGCTAATAGACCTGAAAGCAATCCACAAACAATACGAAGCGCGGAAAATTTTAAGCGGCGCGGACTTCGCGATAGAGGCTTTGGAGCGCGTGGGGATCGTGGGCAAAAACGGCAGCGGCAAATCGACTTTTATGAAGATCGCGGCGGGGTTTTTGGAGCCTGATTCTGGCAAGCGCCTTTCGCAAAACAATATCACGACCGAAATGTTGGATCAAAACCCAAAAATTGATGAAAGTCTATCCGTAAAAGCGGCGATTGAGCAGACTTTATCGCACATTAATGAAATAAAATTTGAATATAAAAAAATTGTTAATAAATTAGAGCAGAATCCGAACGAAAAAGAGTTAATAAATTTACTCTCAACGCTCGGAAACCAACTTGATTTTTATGACGCTTGGAATATAGAGAATAAAGTCGATCGGATTTTAAAAGAATTTGATTTAAAACGGCTGGAAAATAATATCATCTACTCGTTAAGCGGCGGCGAAAAACGGCGCGTAGCATTAGGATCAATCCTGCTTAAAAAACCCGATCTTTTATTGCTGGACGAACCTACAAACCATTTAGATGTTTATATGACAAGATTTTTGGAGGAAATTTTATTAGAATCCAAAGCGACAATTTTATTTATTTCGCACGATCGTTATTTTATTGAGCGTATTGCTACGCGCACGATCGAGATTGAAGATGCGCAAGTTAGATCGTTTAACGGCGGATATAATTTATATTTGGAGCAAAAGGCGGCGCTTTTAGAGAATATGATTAAAAGCCACGAAACTCTTGTAAAAGAATTGCGTAGCGAGCAAGAGTGGCTAAATCGCGGCGTTAAAGCGAGATTAAAACGTAATTTAGGGCGCGTAGAGCGCATTAAAAAAATGAAAGAGGAGGCGAAAAAAAATCCTTCTGCGATTCGTAAAATAAAATTAGAGTTAGATCGTGAGAAAAAGGCGTTTAATCAAGAGGACGGAGTAAACAAAAAGAAGGTATTTTTTGAGATAGAAAACGCGCGGATCGCGATTGAAAATAATGTTTTAATTGATAATTTTACCGCAAAAATTATTCAGCAAGATAAGATTGCGATCGTAGGCAAAAACGGAAGCGGTAAAACTACTCTATTATTGTCCCTTTTAGGGCGTATTTCGCCTAAAAAAGGAAACGTATTCGCAAAGATAGATTCAATAGGTTATTTTGATCAGGACAGAAGCATATTAGACGATAGCAAAAACTTAATAGAGACATTTTGTCCAAACGGGGGCGATCATATATTAGTCCGCGATTCTAATATACACATTTATGGATATATGAAAAGCTGGCTCTTTCCAAAGGAATTTTTGGATAAAAAAATAAGCGCGTTAAGCGGCGGCGAAAAAAATCGAGTGGCATTAGCGCTATTGCTAGCAAAAAAATATGATTGTTTGATTTTAGACGAGCCCACAAACGATCTGGATATTCCCACAATCAATATTTTAGAGGAGTACTTAAAAAGTTATCAAGGCGCGCTTATTTTTGTGAGCCACGATCGCTACTTCATAGATAAAATCGCTAAAAAATTATGGGTGATTAAAGATAAAATAATTACCGAAGAGCTGTGCAGTTACAGCGAATATTTAGATGATGAAAACTTTATAAATGAAATTAATGTTTTTGAGGGGGAAATTTCACAAAATGTTAAAACATCCGCGCAAAATAGAGTTAAACCGCAAAGCCCCAAATTTTCATATTTGGAACAAAAGCAAT
Source organism: Helicobacteraceae bacterium (assembly GCA_031286325.1). GTDB lineage: Bacteria > Campylobacterota > Campylobacteria > Campylobacterales > SZUA-545 > JAIRNH01. Next base: position 4,487 of record JAITUT010000092.1, on the reverse strand, counting down.
ACGACTCTTTGCCGCAGGAAATTGAAAAGCTAGAAAACGAGATCAAAGAGTTAAATGAAAAAGTAAATTCAGGCAAATTAGGCTATAATGAGCTAGTTGAAAATCACGATAAATTAGAGGCATTAAAGCAACTTTTGGACGAAAAGATAAACGTCTATATTTTATTAGAAGAGAAAAGGGAGCAAAATGGCTAAACACCGTACAAATTTAATCTCGCTTTTATTCGGCAAATTTGCCAATAAAAAACACTTAAAAGCGATCCAAAACTTCATTAATGGATCGTATGTAAAGATGATGGGTTTGGATATGGGCGAATTTAACTCCCCAAAAAGTTACGCCACATTAAACGAACTTTTCACAAGATCGCTTCTGAAAAAGCGCGAGATTGCAAGCGGAGAAAATATCGCCGTATCGCCCTGCGATTCCCTTATTACCGATTTTGGCAAAATCCAAGAAAATACCTTATTCCAAATTAAAGGAATGGGGTATAAATTAAATGATCTTTTGCCAAATTATAGCGAAGAATTTTTGCGCGATTTCAACGGCGGAACTTATATAAATTTCTACCTCTCTCCGCGCGATTACCACCGCTATCATTCGCCGTTAAATTTAACGGCGATTAAATTAACGCATATTCCGGGTAAATTATACCCTGTAAATATGCCCTATTTGCGCAAGAAATTAAATTTATTTTGCGAAAATGAGCGCGTGCTTTTAGAGTGCCGCGATCAAAACGATAAAAAGTGGTTTTTAGTCTTTGTAGGCGCGTTAAATGTAGGCAAAATGGCGTTTAATTTTTTGCCTGATTTTGAAACGAATATAAGCATTACTAAAATTCGCGAATTTGAAATCAATAAAAATTTCAAATTCGGCGAAGAGTTGGGCTATTTCAAAATGGGCTCAACGATCGTCCTGATCGCAGAAAAAGAGGCGATTAAAAATACAAGAATAGAGATCAACCAAAAAGTTAAATTTGGCGATCTGATCGCAGAGGTTTTAAAATGATTCATATCTCTTTTGGTATTGACGATAGATACGCTATGCCCTGCGGCGTTCTGATCTACTCTATTTTGCGCACGAACGATCGCGATTTTTCCTTTCATATTTTAGCGGAAAAGTTAAGCGATGAAAGCAAAGCGCTTTTAGAGGAAACGATCGCGGCAAATTCCAAAAACTCCAAAATAATTTTTTATGAATTAAACGATAAAAAAATAGATAATTTAATCACATTCGCGCACTACAACAAAACGATCTATTTTAGGCTAAATATCCCAGAACTTTTACCGCAAAATGTAGAAAAATGTTTATATTTAGACAGCGATATGCTATGCGTAGATTCATTAAACGATCTTTGGGATTTAAATATTGATAATTACGCCCTCGCCGCGATAATAAACAATATAACTTCAAATGGCAAAGAAGCGCGCAGATTAAACTATGATCCGTCGCTAAAATACTTTAACAGCGGCGCGCTTTTATTAAACTTAAAATATTGGCGCGAAAATAACTGCGGCAAAGATATTATTAAACTTATAGAAGATAACGCAAATTCAGTAAGATTTCCCGATCAAGACGGAATAAATTATATTCTAAAAGGCAAAATTTTAGAAATTTCGCCAAAATATAATTTATACGCTGAAGTTTTGCGCGATCCTAATAGATTATTTAAAAAAATCGAATATAATCACTTTGCGGAAGCGATCAAAAATCCTTGCATAATTCATTACGCGAACGATCGCAAGCCTTGGCACTACGAACAAAATTATCCGTTTGATCTTTTATGGCGCTTTGTAAAAGAAAAAAGCCCATATAAAAATTATCCGCTTTCGTCATATAACAATATGACGTTTGAAAATGCCGAAGCTGAGGCAAAATTCCGCGCGAGAAACGCGAGAAACCAATCAAAAATTTACCGCTTTTTCAAAACTGCGCCGCGTAAATTAAAAGCCGCGATCCACCATCTGATAAAAGGCGAAGAAAAAATCTACAAAGCGGAGTTTAATATAGAAAAAATTTACGATCGTTTTGCCGCGTAATTTTCAAGCGTTTTTAGAATATCCTCAATTTGGTCAAAAAGCAGATCAATTTCGGCTGCGGTAATGATATATGGCGGCATAATATATATCGTGTTGCCGAGGGGGCGCAGAATGATACCGCGCACGAGCGATTCGTTGATGATTTTGATCGTAAGGGCGCGACCTTGCAAAAGAGAGTCGCCGCGTTCCGCAAAATCCGCCTCAAACGCCGCGATCATTCCGCGTCTCCTCACGCCGCTCACGCACGAAAATCCGCGCAAAACAGAGAGCCGCCTGTCGATCGCCGCCCCCAATTTCGCGTTATCGCCAATCACATCGCGGTTCTCAAAAATGTCCAGCGAGGCGTTCGCGGCGGCGCAGGCGAGCGGGTTGCCTGAGTAGCTGTGCGAGTGCAGGAAACTCCGCGCGCCGTAGGATTCGCGCGCAAATTCATCGTAAATTTCCGCGCGCGCGAGGGTTAGCGCGAGTGGCAAAAAACCGCCCGTCAAGCCTTTGGATAGCGTCATCAAATCAGGCGTTACTCCCGCTAAATCGCAGGCGAACATCGCGCCCGTCCGCCCAAAACCTGTCGCGATTTCGTCCGCGATCCATAGTACGCCAAATTCATCACAAAGCGAGCGCAAACCGCATAGATACGAGGGCTCGAACATCGCCATCGCCCCCGCGCACTGTACAAGCGGCTCGGCGATCACGGCGCAGACTTTGCCTTTATTTTCGCTTAAAATACGGCGTAAATCGTCCAACGCCTCCGCTTCGCTCACGATCGCGGGCGATTTGGCGCGGACGCCCTTAAAGAGAAGCGGCGCGTAGGTTTCGCGGTAAATTTCCACATCGCCCGCCGCGAGCGCGCCGAGCGTCTCGCCGTGGTAGCCGCCTGCGAGCGAAACTATGATTTCGCGCTGTTCGCCGCGGTTGGCGAAGATATGAAACGCCATTTTGATCGCGACCTCTACCGCCGCCGAGCCGTTATCGGCGAAGAATACTTTAGTTAAGCCGCGCGGCGCGATTTTGATGATTCGTTCCGCGAGCCTAATCGCCTGTTTGTGCGTGAAACCCGCGAAAATGCAGTGCTCAAGCGCGTGCGCCTGCGCCGCGACCACGCTTGCGATATATTTGTTAGCGTGCCCGAACAGATTGACCCACCAGCTAGAAATCGCGTCTAGATAACGCCGTCCGTCCGTGCCGACAAGCCACGCGCCCTCGCCGCTTGCAATTGGCGCTAGCGGCAGATCGCCCGCGATGTATTCGCTCATCTGCGAGCAGGGATGCCAGATTACGGCAAGATCGCGGCGTATTAAATCATCGTGAGTTTCCATAGCGGCATTTTACTCCAAATACGGCTAATGCTTTTTCGCTGGAAATTTGCCGCCCGTATTAACATTTATATGCTATAACCGCCGCTATTGGCGTCGTATACAATTGCGTTAAGTAAAACTGTGGTTTTTTTGTTTAATAATTATTGGGAGAAGCGCGTATTTCAAATAGAAAGTGTTGATAAAGGCGCGGAAAGACGGCTATCTGTGAAATAACGAACCGCGTTTACACGCTATCCGCGAAATAACGCCGCCTTTTTTACGCGCGAGGGGGTGTTAAGGGCGGGAGTGAGATTTTAATCTGTTGACAACCAGTCCTTTGTCTTATCCTCTTTTGTATCATCTTCCGTGTCCGCTCTGTAGAAAGAGGCAGATTTGGAGCGTTCCTCGTTTAATCGCTTTCTGACGGCGTATTCACTACGATCATTATCTTTCGCCCGTTGCGCCGCTTCCGCTTCTTGCGCTACAACCATAGCTTCAGTTGCTTTAAAATCAATTCTACAAGATTTTCGCAAGAGATGGTAAAGAGCCATAACAAAACACACGGGTATAGCCGCAAAAAATAGTTCGACAAATAACACAATACCCTCCTTAATATAGATACCAGCCAAATCATAGCAAAATGTTGCCCCTTTGGATAATCGTTGCGCCTACTTTATTATGATATGGGCTGATAGTCGCTATACTTCTCTTTCTACCGTTGCGAGCTCGCGTTCTTGCGCCTTTTTCTTACTATTACTTCCATTTAAGTAGGTTTTCCACTGCGCCCAGTGAATTCGTCAAAGAGTTTTACAGTGGTAGGTTTTGCACCACTGCCGGGAAGAGCTTCTCCAAGTACTTCTTTTAAATGTTCTAACTGAGTTTGCTCCTTGGGAGTAAGAGGTTTTTTGTTAAGACGGGGGTTACCGTTGTTGATAAGTTCCTGTTGATCTTTTATTGCTTCCATAGTGTTCTTAAAGAAGTTATCAACACCTATTTTAACGTCATTAAAACCCTTAATTGGGGCAGTAGCGCCGACCTTGCCAGATGGAATTTCTTGTTCAACAAGTTTTGTGAAGTCAGCTTCTCCCAGCACTTGCATAATGTCCGCCATAGCCGCCTCTTTACCAACGCTATTGAGCCACCCAAGTTGTTCTAC
>JAITUT010000095.1 GCA_031286325.1 Helicobacteraceae bacterium | reverse complement strand
TCAACGATCATCAAACGCAAGCGGAATACGCCGTCATTTGTGTTCTTGATAGTGCGGCGGATCACGCCTACGGGAATGTCCTTGCGAATGGTGGCGACTCGGCTCATTTTGGCTCCTTTGCCGAAATTTCGGTTTTTCAGCAAAATTTGTGCCATTTGCTTCGCGGACTGGAACGTTCCGCCGACTTCTCGCGGTCATAACTTTCTGTAATTGACGGCGAGGCGATAGAGGTCCGCGCCTACGATAAGAGTAGCGGCAAGTTGCTATACACCGCTAAAGTACTAAAGGATTAAGCGTTTCTACGAGAGAGGCGAGTTAGAGAAAGAGATCGCGTTCAAAAACGGGGCAAAAGAGGGCGATGGGATAACGAAATCAAGATAACTTGCTAGCGATTTGCGCGATCGTTATCGCAGACTTGACTCAGAATTTCGTTATTGCGTAAACGCGAAGTTGAGACGCGCGGCGCGTCTTGTCAACATTTTTTTTATGTTAAAGCTACTATTTACGCGCTTTGATCGTCAATTTTTCGCGACATTTGACTTCCCATTTTCGCGGCGTTTCAAAAGGCGCTTTACCCGTCGCGAGCGCGAGCGTTTTTGTATTGATTTTCGGCGCGGGCGACTTTGCCCATTGCGATCAGCCTTTCGGCTTTATAACCCTCAATGCCAAAAGCTTCGCCCACTTTGACCCCGCGCCCGCCGCGACATTGAAGCGCGATTGGCAAAAAATATGGGGCTTTCTAAAATTGAAACGGCTGTTATTTGCTCTCTTTTTCCCGACTATTTCGCTCTAAAACTTTTTGCGCAAAGAAAACCGCGAATAAAGCTGTTATTCCGTTAGTTTGATATTCTCTCTCGCTTGTTCGCGCGAGGCGCGGTTTGCAAACTTCATAATAAGTTTTTTGCGCGATTTAAGAACCTTTTTCAAATGGGCGTCTCTAAACCGCGCCGCGAGCGTGCCGCCAGAGGCGAATAAATTTCCTCGTTAATAACTTTCGTCCGCGTTAGGAAAAGTCCCATTTTTGACATCTTGCGCGAATTTCGCGGCGGCTTCCCGCGCCAAAGCCGCGCCATCCACATAACGCCGCGCGAATTTTGGCTTAAACGCCTCAAAAAACCCCAGCATATCCGACCAAACCAGCACCTGCCCGTCGCAATCCGCCCCCGCGCCGATACCGATTACAGGAATTTTCACCGCGTCTCGCACCCGCGCCGCCGCGCTCGCTTTAACGCCCTCCAAAACAACGCAAAACGCGCCGGCTTGCTCAATTGCCGCCGCGTCCTCGGCAATACGTTCGGCGGAAATTTCATCTTTGCCGCGCACCTTGAAACCCCCCGCCGCGCGAAAAAATTGCGGCAACAAACCGATGTGCCCCGCGACCGCGATCCCATTCGTCGTCAGCGTCCGCACGACTTCAGCTTTCTCCGCGCCGCCCTCAATTTTCACGGCGGCGGCGGCGGTCTCCTGATAAACGCGCAGGGCGGCGGCGAGCGCGATTTCGGGAGTCGCGAACGATCCAAACGGCATATCCAAAACCACGAGCGATTCGGGGGCGCCATTGCAGACGGCTTTCGTGTGGTAGATCATCTGATCGAGGCTCGCGCCCAGCGTGTCGGCGGCGCCCGCGAAACTCATCGCGAGGCTGTCGCCCACGAGCAAAATGTCGGCGGCGTCCGCGAAGAGCCGCGCGAAAAGCGCGTCATAAGCGGTGAGCATCACGATCTTTTCTTTGCCTTTCATAGCGGCGATCTGGGCGACATTTCGTTTCATTTCAGACTCCTTTTCGGCGCGTTTTGCCCCAAGCGATATAGGGCGAAGTCGTATTTTATCGGATCGTCCGCGTCAAATTCGCGAAGTTTCGCCGTGAGCTCTAGCGCGGCTTTTAGATCGGCGGTGTTGCGCGTCAAAAGCCCCAACTTTTTTGCCTGATGAAAAGTGTGCGTGTCAAGCGGAATTATCAAATCGGCGGGGCTAATTTCCCTCCAGCGGCCAAGATCGGGAAAACCAGCGCGAATTTGCCAGCGCAAATACATAAAATATCGTTTTAACGCGCTCACCCCGCTTATATTTTTATGGTCAAAAGGCTTTGAAAAGAGGAAATTTATCCCTTGCGAATCGGATTTAATATATTTTCGCAAAAGCGCGATAAATTCGCTTAACGCAAATAAAAATCCATCTTTTTTATAATTTTGCGTAAAAATCTCCTCAAAAATTATATTTTCTCTGCGCATTTTGGCAAAAGCGCAAAATACATAAATTACATCATTCGGGCTTTGAAAACGATAGTAATGATTTTTTAAATTTTCGCGAATTTCAGAGTCGCTTGCGTTTAATAACTCAAAATTTAACGATCGCAGAAATTTTATCATTGCCGTTACATTTCCGTATGCGAATAACGCGCAGATAAGCATTGCGTCATCGGGTAAATTACGCGCGATCAAAAGCGGGTCTGAATTATCTTCGTCTAATTTGCAATCCAATAATAAATTATCTAGAAACGCTTTCACGGCTATTAAACTTCTTTTGCAAATAATCGCTTAACAATAAAAGCGAAAAAGTAACGATAAAAATAAATAATCCAGGAAAGAAACTCGCCCACCACGCGATGTCAATCAAAGCCTTGCCCTCAGCGAGCAAACTACCCCAGCTCATATCTGGTGCGGTGATTCCTAGCCCTAAAAAACTTAACGCGCTCTCGCTCAAAATAGCGCCGCTTACGCCAAATGTAAAACCTATTAAAAAGATAGGGGCTAAAAGCGGCGCGTAGTATTTGAAAATAATCTTCCATAAAGGCGCTTTCGCGACCTTTAAAATTTTAATAAACGGTTTGCTCCCGATCGCAAAAGCCTCGCTTCTAATCATTCGCGCGATACTCATCCACCCAGTAATGGAAATTACTAAAATTAAAAGAAATAAATTCGCGTCTAAATAGCTCACAAGCGTTAATAATAAAAAGAACGTCGGGAATGTCAAAAAAAGATCAATTATAATTACGATAATTTTGTCAAAATTGCCCTTAAAATATCCTGCCGTAATTCCAACAATCAAACCGATTAAAGAGCTAAAAGCCGCGCTTAAAATTCCTATAATTAAAGAATTTTGCGCTCCGTAAATTACGCGACTGAATAGATCGCGCCCTAAACGATCGGTGCCGAAAAAATGCTCTAAACTCGGCGCTAACATAATTTCGTCTTTATTAAATTTATGCGGATCGTCAAAACCTATTAAGATCAGAGCTAAAAAAATCGCGCAAAACGCCGCGAAAACTACAAATTTCACCCAAGCTCTTTCATAGTTTTTCGTATCCAGCTCTCATACTCCGCGTGAATCTGATCCGCCGTTTTACCCGCCGTCTCAATCGGCTCGCCGATTTTCATCTTAATCACGCCGCTTTTTTTTATAAATGTGCCCTTCCGCCAACAATTGCCGGCGTTGTGCGCGATCGGGACGATCGGCGCTTTCGTCTTGTGCGCCAAAACCGCCGCGCTCTTTTTGAACTCCGCAACCGTACCCGGCGGCGTGCGCGTCCCTTCGGGAAATATAAGTATGTTTAAATTATTCTTAATCCGCTTCTCGCCCTCTTTTAAGACTTTGCGCGAGGCGGCGAGGGCGTTTGAACGGTCAATCGCGATCGGATTGAGAAAGGCGAGCGCCCAGCCAAAAATAGGAAACCACAGAAGCTCGCGCTTTAAGATCGTGCAAATCGGGACGGCGAGCGTCTGCAAAGCGTAGGTCTCCCAAGTGCTTTGGTGGTTCGCGACGATAATGAACGCGCGTGTTTTCGGCAAATTTTCCACGCCGACGATCTCGCGGCGCACATTGCAGGCAAGCCGAAGGCACAGCGAGGTGAAGTGAAATACGCCGATCGGCACGAAAAACCGCGCTTTAAGCGGCAGGAAAAAGCCCAGCAAAGAGCCCGCCAACGAGATGAGAAGCATTACCGGAAAGTATCCGATCGTAAAGATGATTGACCTGATAAACATAGCGCGGATTTTAGCCGAATGTTGCAAAACGGCTACAAAGCCGCGCGTTTTGTAAGCGGTTTGTGATTTCGGCGCGTTAGGATTGCGCCGTGATTGCGCCCGCGTGGGGTTTTGCCCGTAATTCCCGGCGCGATCGGGTTTTAAGAAAATTGCGTAACGCGGTTAGCGCGTAAAAAGAGCTTTGCCCTTGCGAGAGATTAAAAGGACTTAAAAGTGCAAGCGGATTTGAGTAAGTTTATGGACGAAAGTCTTGAAATTCGCGGAAGCGAAAGTGTTAAACACACGCGCGATTTTTCGCAAAAAATCGTCTTTGAGTCCAGCGGCGAAGTAGCGGTTGCGGTGAATTTCGGAAAAATTTTGAATGAAATTTTCTGCAACGAGATTGACAGGCGCGATCGGGTTTTACGAGAATTGAGGAACGCCCTTGGCGTGTAAAAAGAGCTTTGCTCTTGCTAGAGGTTAAAAGGAGTTAAAAATGCAGGCAAATTGGAACAAGTTTATGGACGAAAGTCTTGAAATTCGCGAAAGCGAAGGCGTTGAACACGCACGCGATTTTTCGCGAAGAATGGTTTTTGAGCCTAGCGGCGAGGGCGCGGCCGCGGCGAATTTCGCGGAAATTTTAAGCGAAATTTTCTGCGATGAGATTGACGAATTGACGATCGCGGTTTGATTTAGGTTTAATCGCGCTTTGACAGCAGTTTAATTACGGCTTAAAGAGTTCAAAATGGCGCGTTGCTTTTGCAATGCCGCCTAACGCGGCGACATTTGCCGCTTTAATCAATTTTACGTTTTTCCTCAACTTCATAAAGCGGAATATATTTTTCTACCGCAAATTTAATATCAAATGAATTTTTTGCGTGTTCGCGAGCGGCTTTTTGCATTGATTTTCGTAACGCCGAATCGCTAATTAAACGATCTATCGCTTCGGCTAATTTCGCACTGTTTTTAATAGGCGTAAGAAGTCCCGTAACATTTTCTATGATCGCGTCTTTGCAGCCTGTAGCGTCGCTGGTAATTATCGCTAATTCCATCGACTCGGCTTCTAAAATCGCGCGTGAAATTCCCTCGCGATAGCTCGGCAAAACAAATATATCGCTTTTTTCGTAAAAGGGTTTAATGTCTTTTTGTTCGCCTGCGAAAAAAGCAATATCTTTATAACGATCCAAATCTTCGTCTTTTATCGCGAATTTATTGCCCAAATCCGCGCCGCCGACTACAATAAAATTTACTTTATCTTTATATTTATCTTTGATAATCTCCGCCGCCTCTAAAAACTCAAAAATTCCTTTATGCGCGATCAAGCGTCCGACAAATAATATATTTATCCGATCGCCATTGCCATCGCGATCGTTTGATCTTTGCCAAAAAGCGGTATCAAGCCCGCTTGATCCAATTATTATCGCTTTGTTGAAACTTACGATTTTGCGATCGGTGAAAAATTTATAATCATCTCTGTTTTGAAACAAAATTTTAGCGGTGAAGTTGCCCGCGATCTTATAACCCAAAAGTATAATTTTTCTGATAATTTTCGCCTTAAAGTCTTCGCTGATAAAAAACGATCCTAACCCCGTGATCGTAATATAAATTTTTTTTACGCCCGCGATCTTTCCCGCAAGCGATCCATACAAATTTGGCTTAATTGTAAAACAATGCAAAAAGTCGGGTTTAATAGATCGCAAAACGCGCGCTAATTTGAAAATTGTAATAATTTCGTTAAACGGATTTAATGACGATCTTTTTAATGCCGCGAATTCAATAAACTCTATATTATGCTCTGCAAATTTTTCAGCGTATTTTTCACGCGGCGCAAGCGCAATTACTCTAAAACCTCTTTTCTCCATAGCGATCATAACGGGCAAACGAAATAAATACAAATTTAGATCGTGCGGCGCGAAAAATACAATCGTCTTTTTCACAAAGTTTTTTTCCACACTTCTAAACAAAAAATCGTCCAAATTAAATTTGTCTTTTCAATACGGCTCATTCGCTTTTCTAATATATTTTGCGGCAAAAATTCGCGCCAAAAAGCGTTTGGCGATCCCACAAAATCCCAAACAACTTCGCGCAAATCGCCCTCAATCCAATCCGCGAGCGGCGCTTCAAAACCGCGTTTAGGCGCGTTCGCGATCTCCGCGCCCAAATTTTTCGCCGCGAGCCGCCGCAAAATGTATTTCATTTGCTTTCCGCGCACTTTCAAATTGTCGGCGAGACGAGGCGCGAGCAAAGAAATTTCACGGCTTAAAAAGGGGCTGCGAACTTCCAAAGAGCGCGCCATTGAGGTGATGTCAATTTTGGGCAACAGATCGCTTGAGAGCAAAAGCGCCTGATCGCTTAACAGCGCGAGCGAGAGCGGCGAGAGCGGCGGCAATTCAACGAGAAAGCGCGAAACTTCGGCGGCGATCGGATTAGCGGGGTCAAGCGGCGCGGGCAGAGAAGTGCGCGTTTTGCGCCAAAAGTCAAGCGGCGCGCGCGCCGACGCGGAGTCGAGCAACCTATAAATATAGTTGTAGCCGCTCATTTTGTCGCGGGGCGGCGGCAAAAAGCGTCTCAAAAACGCCGCGCGCCGCGCCGCGCCGAACCAACCGCGCGCGATCGGCAGATAGCGGCGATAGCCCGCGAAAAGCTCGTCTGCGCCGTCTCCGTTCAACACAACCTTCACGCGCTCCTTCGCCGCCCGCGCCACAAAATATGACGGAATCGCGGAGGAGTCGCAAAACGGCTCGCCGAAACGGGGCAGGATTTGCAAAATTTCGTCCGCTAGGTTTTCTGGCGCGACTTTGATTTCGGCATGATCGCTTGCGATCTTTCGCGCCGTTTTCGCCGCCAAAGCGGTTTCGTCAAAGGCGCCGGCGAATTTGATCGTGAAAGTTTTGAGGTTTTTCGCAACCTCTGCGGCGTAAAAACTCACAAGCGCGCTGTCTATGCCGCCGCTTAAAAACGCGCCGACCTCAAAATCGCTGGAAATCAAGCGGCTTTTTACGGAATTTTTCAGCGCGATTTCGACTGCCTCCATTGCGGCGGCTTCATCTCTGATTACGGCGTTTTCGGCGATCGCGCCTTCGTAATGATTCTCAGCGTTAAAAAATTTGCCGCTTCTTATTTCAAAGGTATCAAGGCGCAATTTGAGCCACTCGGCGGGGGAAAGCTTTTTAACTTCGGCGAAAGCGGAGTGCTCAAACGGCGTAAACCCAAGCGCGAGATATGAGGCGATCGCATCTCTTTCGATCGTGAAATCCGCGATCTCGCGCAGGGCGTTGATTTCGCTGGCGAAACAAAAACCGTTTTTGAATGAATAACAAAGCGGTTTTTTGCCGTAACGATCGCGAGCTAAAAATAAAGTTTTTTCTTTGAAATCATATATTGCGATTGCGAACATTCCATCTAATTTTTCGAGCATTTTCTCGCGATATTTTTCGTATAAAAATAATATTGTTTCGGTATCGCTTCTGGTTTTGAAAACATCGCCAAATTCTATCCGAAGCTCTAAATGATTATATATTTCGCCGTTAAATACGATGGTTAAATTTTCGCGAGTCATCGGTTGTTTGCCGCCCGCGACGTCTAAAATCGCGAGGCGCGAATGAACTAATGTTAAAAAATCGCTCTCAAAAATTCCGTTTTCGTCAGGTCCTCTATGGTTTAATTTCGCAAGTAATTTTTGCGCCTTTTCATAGCTTCTGCCGTAAAAGCCCGCGATCCCGCACATTTACAGTTTCGCTTTATATATTTTAATGTATGGGTTTGCGATCACTTTTTCAAACAACTCGTCGTCATAATTTTCAAGGGCGAAAAGTTTTACGAAAACAGAGTTAAGCGCGCGATCGTCAAGTATGATAAGGTCTCCAGTATTTTGCGTGAAAATTATCGACAAAGGAGCGCTTAGATCGCGCGTTTGCGATCGGCGGAAAAATTCGCCGTTTTCGTTGTAACCTGTGAAAAATTCGTATTTAATCGGAATGTTGTGCTGACCCATTCTGATAACGCCGCGCTCGGTATCTATTTTAATTCCGTTATTTAATGTGATAATCGCGCCGTCATTATTCGCTATTTTACCCGCCGAAAAGAATGGTTCGCTTATTCTGCGACCTGTTTTAAGATCAAGCGTAGAAAACGCCATAACAGTAGTAAAAATTTCATTCATTTTGCGCGGCAAAACTAGATAAATTTCTCGTGTTTTTTCAGGTAATATCAATTCTTCGCTTAAAGTTTTAATAAATTTGTTAGGATCGCTATGATTATAATCTTTCATCGCCATAGCGACAATACCCGAACTATAATTTTTATCCGCGATCTGTTTTTCGGTGTATTCCACCGCGATTCGCGATAAATTTACGGCGGCTCTTTGACTCTCCGTAGTTAATATAAAACTCGGCGCAAAGTTATCCGAACCCGAGTGTTTAGCCCCGTCCGCGAGGGTTTTGGCATAAGAATAATAGCGGATAGGAAAGCCGTAATCCCACCAAGTTACCGCATAATCTTTACGTTTTTCTATTTTTTCTTTAAGATTGTCTAACGCTCGAACCTCCATATCGTAAAAAACGGTAGGAGTTAAGTATTCTTTAATGTGTATAAAATGCGGCAAAAGGCATATAAAAATAGCCAAAAAAGCTAAAATTTTATATTTGAAAAACAATGCGTGAACAAAGTTGTTGTTAAACTCAAATTTTGAGATCACGCGATTATTTAGCCAAAAGATAATATACGCGAGCGAAATCGCCATAATCGGCACCGCATAGATCGTGAATCTCAAACCGCCGCCTTTAATCCCAAACATCGGGATTCCGTAAGCCATAAAACCCATTAAAAGAAATGGCAGAGAGATAAGCGTAATTGGCTTTGCGATAAACATTATAACCGCGCCGATTATCGCCAATACAAACGTCGCTTGATGACCGCTGATTCTATTCGCAAACTCCTCAAAGGGGATTTTGCCCGCTTCGCGCACGGTTTGCGCCACATTAAAAAAGCGCAGTTGCGTTTGATCGCTTCCGATCGCGTCCGTAACGTCGCGCACAATATACGTCGAAACCTGATGCCAAAAGTGTGAAAATATATTTGAAAAATATAGCGCGGCGATCGCTAAAACCACAAACAAAATTAAAGCGATTTTTACGCTCTCTTTTAACTTCGCCGATCGCAAATATAAAATATAAAAAACAACGCTGAAAACAAAGCTTGTTATCAACCCAAAATTACCCAAAAATACCGTTAAAATGTTATACGAGATAAAGCCCAAAAACATAAAAGAAATTAACGAAAATAAAAAGACGGATTTGTCTTCTTTATACTCCAAAGCGGCAAAAAGCGTCAAAATTCCAGCGCACGCGAATATGATAAGTATTGAGTTTGGATAATACCAAACCGAAAGCGGCGCGAAAATAGCGACAAGCAACAAATAAATTGGCTTTTTTGTGATCGCCCCAGCGAGCAGTGCGTAAAACGCCAGCATTGGCAGCACGATCGTAAGCATATCGTCATCATAATAACCGATCAAAGTGCGGTTGTAATAGCTCCACGCGATCACGCTAATCAACGCCGCCGCAAAGCCCGCCGCGTTACCCGCCGCGAGCCGCGCCGCGAGCAAAACTGGGATCGCCAAAAGCGGCGCGAAAATCGCGGGCATAAACAAAATCAGCGTCTCAAAACTTACGGGCAAAATCCGCGCGATCGCCGCCGTAATCACGGGCAGAGCGCGGCTCATTGGACTGAGTTCGTCCGCGAACGGCGGGTTTTCCACGCGATCGCGCGCCCCCTCCGCCCAGAAATAGCCGTCATTCGTATTGATCATTAACTCGCCGTTCCAATACATATAGCCGTATTCGCTCGCGTTAAAGACCCACAAAAAATAGAGGCGGCAGACGAAACCAAAGACGATCGCCAGCAAAACCAGCGCGGCGAGGATAAGCGGACTTGATTTTTCGCCGCTGAAATCAATGGTAAAAAATTTTTGGAGAGAGCGCATTAAAATCCTTAAATAAAATTCGCGCGGAATTTTAGCCAAGTTTTACAATACTCGCCGCGCGGAGGCGGGCGGCTGGGATTTGAGTTTGCGACGCTAGGCTTTTAGAGCTATCGCCTCCTACGGATTTAACAAATTCCAAGCTTCGCAGTCTCCTATTTCGCAAGCTTTTTTAGCGTCTTTTCTCGCTTTATTATAATTTTTTAGTTCATAATGCGCAACGGCGCGATTATTGTAAGCGAAAGAGTGGTTTGGGTCCAACTCGATCGCTTTCGTGAAATCCGCGATCGCTTGTTTATAATTTTTCAGTTTATTATACGCGTTGCCGCGACTGTAGTAAGCTGGAGCGTTCTCTGGGTTAAGCGCGATTGCTTTCGTGAAATCCGCGATCGCTTGTTTATAATTTTTCAGCTCATTATACGCAAAACCACGATTGTTGTAATAGAGAGCCCTGCCGTCTGGGTCAAGCTCGATCGCTTTCGTATAATCCGCGATCGCTTGATCGTAATTTTGTAGTTCATAATACATATAGCCGCGATAGTTGTAAGCGTTCGAATTGTTTGGGTTTATAGCTATTACTTCCGAAAGTAAATTTATCGCGGCTTGAAAATCTCTGTTGTCCGCGGCAATATCGACTTGCTCAAAAAGTTTTTTTGGGTCTTGCTCTTTCATCGCCTGCGCCGTTTGTTGTTGCAACTCCAATCCAACTTCATTTGCATAGCTATCGCAAGGCGATAAAGCAAAAGCTAATAAGCATAAAAAAATCGCAAAAATAACGCCGACTATTTTGGATTTTAGCTTCGCTGTCTCTTTTGCCGCGCCTATTTTTGCGGCGATTAACAATAAATTCCGCTCTTTTCGCGTATCCATTCGCTTTTCCTTACCAGTTTTTGATCCAATTTTGAATAACGATATTAACCGCTATCGCTTCCTACCGATTTACTCTATTCCAAAGTTCGCATTCTCCGAGGAGATCGCAAGCTTTTTTAGCGTCTTTTTTTGCTTGATCGTAATTTCTTAGTTCAGCATACGCAATGCCGCGATTGTAGTAAGCAAAAGCATAGTTCGGGTCAAGCTCAATCGCTTTCGTATAATCTTCAATCGCTTGATCGTAATTTTGCAGTTCTTTATACGCAATGCCGCGACTGTTGTAAGCGCTGGCATTTTTTGGATCAAGCGCGATCGCTTTCGTATAATCTTTAATCGCTTGATCGTAATTTTTTAGTTTAGCATACGCATAGGCGCGATTGTAATAAGCTACGGCGTCTTTTGGGTCTATAGCTATTACTTGCGAAAACAAATTTACGGCGACTTGATAATCTCCGCGTTCCCCGGCGTTAAGGGCTTGCTCAAAGAGTTTGTCCGCCTTGTCCGCTTCAGCTTTATAATGCTCATAATACACATAGCCGCCAAGAGCCAATAAGCATAAAATCGCAAAAACAACGCCGACTATTTTGAATTTTGCCGCAGTATTTTGCGGCTGGCTATTTTTGGGCGCGAACGTGTTGCTTTCGGCATTTTGCGCCTGCGTTTGTGAATAATCAGACAGCTGTTGCGGCGATTGATATTCCGCGCTTGCGCTTATATCGCCGCGCAAAACAAACGCCAGAACGTCTATTATCTCCGCAGCGGCGGTTTCATTTATAAATTTCTTTTCCATTAGTTCGCGTATTTGCGCTTTCTTGCAAGCTGTAAGATCGCCCGCGTTCGTTATCTCTTTTGCCGCGCCTATTTCTATGGCGGTTAGTAATAAATCCAGCTCTCTTTTATACTCGTTTTGAGTGTAGTCCGCTAATAAATGTTTCGCTATTTTCGCGTTCAGTAAAACATCTTTGCCATATTCCGTTACCAGCTTTTGCAAAACGTTTATAAAATCTTTTTCCATTTTGTTTCCCAGATTAAATAAGTCGGCTTAAAACAAACTCGCGGCGGAGGCGGGAGGCGATAATTTCAGAGCCTCGTAACTCTTGATCGTAGCGATCCGCCCGCGCGCCGTGCGCTCCATATAGCCGTTCGCGAGCAAGTAGGGCTCCAAAACCTCCTCAATCGTAGCCGCGTCTTCGCTCAAAGCCGCCGCCAAAGTATTCAGCCCGATCGCCTTGCCGCGAGCCTCTACTAAAAGCGACAAAAGTTTCAAATCCAGCTCGTCGAAACCTTTATCATTTACGCCCAGCGAATCCAGCGACGACCTCGCGCGCGCCAAAGAAACGCGCTTTTCGCTCTTAACTTCCGCGTAATCGCGCACTCGGCGCAAAAGGCGCAAAGCAATTCTCGGCGTCCCGCGCGATCTTCTCGCGATCTCAAACGATGCGTCCTCGTCTATCGGTTTGCCGAGTTTGTCGGCGGCGCGGCGCGCAATGAGCGACAACTCCGCCTCCGAGTAAAACTGCATTCTAAAGTGCGCCCCGAAGCGATCGCGCAACGGATTGCTGATCATTCCCGCGCGCGTGGTCGCGCCGATCAAGGTAAATTTCGCGAGATCGACTCTCACGCTGTTTGCCGCCGGACCGCTCCCTACGATAATGTTGAGTTGGAAATCCTCCATCGGCGGGTATAAAAGCTCCTCGATCGCGGGGCTTAGGCGGTGAATTTCGTCTATGAAAAGCACATCGCCATCTTGCAAATTGGTTAAAAGCGCCGCCAGATCGCCGCCCTTTTCTATCATCGGCGCGGCGGTTACTTTGATACTCGCGCCCATTTCGCGGGCGATCAAATGCGCCAAAGTCGTCTTGCCGAGCCCGGGCGGACCGAAAAAAAGCAGGTGGTCAAGCGGCTCTTTGCGCTTTCTTGCCGCCTCTATGAAAACGCGCAAATTGCCTTTGATCGCCTCTTGACCGATGTAATCTTCCCACGCGTTTGGGCGAAGCCCCGCGTCCTCCGCGCTGTCAAACGTAACCTTTTCAACCTCTACGATCCGCTCCAAAAACGCGCCTTATTTGTATGCCGCGATCGCGCGCTCAATTTCGGTTTTGGAGCCAAAGAAACACGGGCTCGTGTCGTGGTGATTTTTCGGCACGGAGTCAAGCAATCTTTCGCCGCGATCGTTTAACGCCAAACCGCCCGCCATTTCAAAAACTTTCGCGAATGGCAGAGATTCAAAGACATAGCGGATTTTCCCCTGCGGTTTGTCGCTGGTGCCCGGATAAGAGAAAATCCCGCCGCCTTTAATTAAAATTTGGTGCAGATCGGGCACCATTCCGCCCGAATATCTGAGACGATAACCCTCGCTGAAAAGTTGATCTACGAACTTTTTGTGGTGCGGATACCAAAATTGCTGCGTGCCGCCGGGCGCGACTAATTTGCCTTTGTCTTTAAGTTGCAGGGTTTGCACGAAGCGAAATTCGCCGCTGCGATCCTGCCGCCACAATTCAACATTGCGCTTGTAGGCGGTAACCATTTCAATACGCGGTCCATAGACCACATACGACGCCGCCACTATATTCGCGCCGACAAAACTATTCTCGTAAATTCCGAAAATTGAGCCGACCGACAAATCCACGTCGGCGAGCGAACTGCCGTCAAGCGGATCGTAGCCGATCAAATACTGCCCGCCGTCTCTAATCGGCGTGATACTCTCTTTCTCTTCGCTGGCGAGCGCGTGAATCGTCTCTATGCGCGAGAGTTCCTCCTCCACGATATAATCGCTCCTGATGTCAAGTTTGAGCTGCACATCGCCAGTTGAATTTTTGTTGTCGGAGTAGCCCGTGTCGTCGTGCGCCAGCGCGTCCGCAATACGCGCGGCGGCTTTCGCAATGCCCTCGAATACCTCTTTCACTTTACACCTCCTTCGCGCGTTTTTCGATCCAAGCGAGCGCGGCGCGCGGGTCGTTGAGATCGAGAATGTCGAGCGTCTTTGGGATTTTATATTTTGCGCGATCTACGGAATCGTCAATGGCGAGCGCTTGCGCGTAAGCGTAGTAATCTTCGTCGATCGCGTTTCTGAAAACCGCGATACGCGGCAACGGCAGATGTTTAAGCCCCTCTACAAAAAGGTAGTCAAAGTCGGCGAAGATCGCTATCAGATCGTCAATGTCGCTGGAGCGGCGTTTGAAAATCGTGGTGCGCGTGGGGCTTACCACCGCGACTTCGGCGCCGGTTTTGTAGAACCTGTCGCTGTCTTTGCCCTCTTGATCGAAACGTCCTTTGTCTTTCGGATCGTTTTTCACGATCGCCACTTTCGCCGCGCCGCCGCTAACATCGGCGATCAAAGCCGCGATTTTCACGATCAAAGTCGTCTTACCGCTGTCGGAGGGACCTGTGAATGCTACGGCTTTGCGTTTGAAAGTCCTCTTTGCGTCCGCTACCATTTTTACCTCGCGATCAGGCATATTGTAACACGAATTTAATCCTGTACAAGCGAAATTTGAAATTCCTCGTATGTGCCTTTGAAATCGATAGTATTGCCGTCCGCGCCGAACATAATTATACGATTTGCGAACGCGTCAATGAGTTCGCGATCGTGCGCTACGCAAATAATGTTGCCCTCAAATTGATATAACGCTTCGCCCAAAGCTACGATCGCCTCCAAATCTAAATGGTTTGTCGGCTCGTCCAGCACGAGAAAATTGCCGCCCTCCAACATCAATTTTGAGAGCATCATTCGGTGTTTTTCGCCGCCGCTCGTCTTGCCGACGGGCTTTTCTTGCTCCTCGCCTGAAAATAACATTCGCCCAAGGCAATTTCTGATCGCGGCGAGCTCGGCGCGTTTGTCGAAAGCGCGCAGCCACTCATAGAGCGTCATATCGCCGCTAATGCGATCGGTGGCGTCTTGCGGAAAGTAGCCGTTTTGCACGGTTTCGCCCCATTTCACGACGCCTTTGTCGGGCTTTAATTCGCCCATTAAAATTTTGCAAAATGTCGTCTTGCCCGCGCCGTTCGCGCCGATTAGCGCGACTTTGTCCCCTGGCTCAAAGGCGAATGATAAATTCTCAAAAACTTTGTGATCGCCGTAGCTTTTCGCGATATTCTCAACTTTCAAAGCCTCGTTTCCGATCTTGCGGTTTGGCTTGAAAACTATGCTCGGATCGCGGCGTGAAGAGGGTTTAATAGACTCCACATTAAGTTTGTCTAGTTGCTTTTGGCGGCTTGTCGCTTGGCGCGCTTTGGAGGCGTTCGCGCTGAAACGGGCGATAAATTTCTCCAACTCGGCTTTCTCTTTTAGCTTTTTCTCGCGCTCTAATTCGGCTTGGCGCGTCAAAATCGTAGACGCGATATACCAATCGTCATAGTTGCCCGCGAATTCGCGGATCGTCTTGTAATCGACATCAAGCATATTCGTACAGACGGCGTTTAAGAAGTGGCGATCGTGCGAGATCACAAGCAAAGTGCCTTCGTGGCGGTTTAATTGCTCTTCAAGCCACGAGATCGTGGGCAAATCAAGGTTGTTGGTCGGCTCGTCTAAAAACAAGACGTCGGGTTTGGGGAAAAGCGCTTTGGCAATAAGAATTTTAAACTTATCCGCGCTCGTAATCTCACTCATTTTTTTGGCGTGCGCATTTTCTGGAAAACCAAGCTCCGAGAGGATTTTCGCGATCCGAACGTCCGCCTCGTAAGTGGGGTCTTCTTCTACGGTGATTGACTCCAAATCCGCGAGGCGCGCGGCGATTTTTTCATCGTCAAAGTTACCGCCCGCGTAAATTTGCTCTTTCTCTTTAATCGCGTCAAAAAGCCGCTTGTTGCCGAGCAAAACGGCGTCTGTGAGCGTCATATTTTCGTAGGCGAATTGGTTTTGGTCAAGGACGCCCGCGCGCGCGTTCGGGTCAATATGCACATTGCCGCCGCTGGGCTCAATTTCGCTCGTTAGGATTTTAAGGAAAGTCGTCTTGCCCGCGCCGTTCGCGCCGATTAAGCCGTAGCGTTTGCCGCGATCAAGCGTTAAATTGATATTTTCAAAAAGGACGCGCGATCCGTAGCGCATTGCGATCTGATTAGCCGTTACCATTTTTGCTCCTAAAAACTTTAATTATACACAACTTGTTTAATAGCTCCGCTATAAAGAGCTAGAAAGCCGAATAAAGCCCCGGCGGGTGGAAAGACAAGCGCGATCCGCGCCCGCCAAAGCCGCGCTCAAAAAAGCCTTTATGAGAGAAAAACTTCTCGTTATACGCGGATCGCGTTTAGAATTTTTAGTATTACAACTCCAAAACTTAACTTTGCTCGCCGCTTTGCAGCTCTTCGTATTCCGCTTCCGCGGTTTCTAGCATTTTGCCCGCCTCGTCAAGCAGTTTTCTAGCCTCTTTGAATATGCCCACAGCCTTGTCAAGCGGCAGATCGCTCTTGCCTAGCTCGGCGATTAACGCCTTCACAGCCTCTAACTTTTGTTCGTATGTCGCGCTCTCCATAAACCGCCTTTTCCACAAAATTTACGCGGATTTTTAACAAAATTCGCTTAAAAATCTTTTTTTGGCTAAAATCCGCGCCCATTATGGCGTTTCCGATAAGAATGTGCGTGATCTGCCGCGAGCGGCAACAACAACGATCGCTGATAAGGTTTCGGCGAGAGAGCGATCGCGTGGAGTTTTTCGCTGGGACAGGACGCAGTTTTTACATCTGCCGAAAGTGCGTAAAAGAGCCAAAAACATTGCAAAGTTTGCCGAAACGGCTCAGGTGCGCCAAATTAGATTTAAGCGCGGTTTTATCGGCTTTTGAAGGAGTTTAAGAATTGAAAGTAAAAATTGTAGATGTAGCGCAAGAGGTGGCGAGAAAGCCGCAAGAGGTCTATGAGGCGTGCCGCGACTTTGGCTACGATGTCGGCTCGCAACAAGGCTCTATTACCACAGATGAAGCAGCAGAGATCGCAAATTATTTTATAAACGGGATTCGCCCCGAGCCTAAAAAAGCGGCGAAAAAGCCCGCGCCCAAACCTCCGCAAAAGCCGTCCGAAAAGATCGCGCCAAAAACGCCGCCTAAGGCTGAAAAAGCGCCGCCGCCGCCGATTGAAAGACCAAAGCCGTTAAAAACTTTCGGCGAGAGGAAGCCTATCCAAAAAACTAGCAGCAAGCAAGATCGCGAACGCGCTATGAAGCCCGTCGAAAGTGCCGAGAAGCCGCAGATCGCGCCGCAAAAACCGCAAACGCAGGTCGTAAAAGAGCCCGCGCAAACTCCCGCGATCCAGCAACCGGCGCAACCCGCGAAAGAACAGCCGCAAAAGCCCGTTGAGGTGAAAAAACCCGATCAAAAGCCGCAGATCGCCTTCGGCAAGGGCACAGGCATTGTGATCGTCAAAAAGAAAAACCAGCCGCAATATCACACGCACGGCAGCGAAAAAATTACTTCGGAGACGATCAAAACCGAATACGGGCGCCGCAAGATCGCGGGCGAAATTGAGGAAGAAAAACGCGATAAAAAGAAAGATAAAAAACATCGCGGCGACGTGAAAAAGACGGACGCGGGCAAAAAGATCGAGATTTTGCGCGACAGATCGCTTGACAGCGGCGATATTTTTGAAGAGGGAATGACGATAATTCCCAGCGTTTCGCCCGCGATCACCGACTTTTTAGCCGATCAAGAGCGCAACCACCGCGCGGCGCGGACGAACTTTGAGAAAGCGAAAACTTTGACGGGCGCGACCGCTAGAAGTATCGGCGGCGATTTGATTTCGCGCTCCAAACGTAGGCGGCACCGCCCAACGATGCGCGTAGAATCCAAAGGAGAGACGATCCGCGCGATAGAGATCGCCGAAGATGTGCGGGTTTATGAGTTTGCGGAGAAAATTAACCAGCCGATCGCGGCGGTGATTAAAAAGTTGTTTGAACTCGGAATGATGGTTACTAAAAACGACTTTTTGAACAAAGACGCGATTGAGGTTTTGGCGGAGGATTTCGGCGTGGAGGTGCGCACGAAAGACGAGAGCGAGGAGATGGACTATGTCGCCGACTACGATATGCGCCACACGGACGAGCTAAAAACCGAAACGCGCCCGCCGATCGTAACGATTATGGGACACGTCGATCACGGCAAAACTTCGCTTCTTGATTATATTCGCTCATCGCGCGTGGCTAGCGGCGAGGCGGGCGGGATCACGCAACATATCGGCGCGTATACCGTTACGAAAGATCACAAGGCGATCACGTTTATCGACACGCCGGGACACGAGGCGTTTTCGGCGATGCGCGCGCGCGGCGCAAACGCGACCGACATCGTGATTATCGTAGTCGCCGCCGACGATAGCGTAATGCCGCAGACGAAAGAGGCGATCAGCCACGCGAAAGCCGCGAAATGCCCAATTATCGTGGCGATCAATAAGATCGACAAACCCGCCGCGAACATTGATCGCGTCAAGGGCGATCTGGCGGAAGCGGGTTTGACGCCGCACGATTGGGGCGGCGATACCGAGTGCGTGGGCGTTTCGGCAAAGAGCGGCGCGGGGATTGAGACACTCCTCGAAACGATTCTTTTGCAAGCGGAGTTAATGGAATTAAAAGCCGAGCGCGACGCCTACGCCAAAGCGATCGTGATCGAGAGCGCGTTGGAGCGCGGGCGCGGACCAATCGCGACGGTGATTGTGCAGAACGGGACTTTGGAGATCGGCGATTATGTCGTGGCGGGGCGCAGTTTTGGGCGTATCCGCGCGATCACGGGCGATCGCGGCGCGCACGCAAAACGTCTTTTGCCCTCCGAAGCGGGCGAGATCGTGGGGCTTGACGAAGTGCCAAGCAGCGGCGACATTATGGTCGCTATGGAAAACGCCGAGCACGCCAAAGCGGTCGCGGCGAAACGCGCCGAATACGAACGTTTGCGCGCTTTGTCGCGATCTACGAAAGCGACTTTAGACGAGTTGCACGATTTGATCGCCGAAGGGCGCTTGAAGCGGTTGCCGATCATCTTAAAAGCGGACGCGCACGGCGTTTTGGAGGCGCTCTCGGCATCGCTGATGAAATTGCGCAACGCCGAAGTGAAAGTAGAGATTATCCACGCGGGCGTGGGCGCGATCAGCGAGAGCGATGTCGCGCTGGCGGCGGCGAGCGAACACTCCGTTATTTTGGGCTTTCACATCAAGCCCTCGCAAATTATCAAAGACAAAGCCAAAACTATGGGCGTTACGATCGCGAGTTACGATGTGATCTACGATCTCATTGAAGATGTGCGCAAAATTTTGGGCGGAATGCTCTCGCCGATTACCGAAGAGCGCGTCGCGGGCAAAGCGGATGTGCGCCAAGTCTTTGAAATTCCGAAACTTGGGCGGATCGCGGGTTGTATGGTGCAAGACGGCGAGATTACGCGCGGCGCGATCGCGAGAGTGATGCGCGGCGAGGACGAAGTCTATAAGGGGCGCGTGGAAACCTTGAAACGATTCAAAGACGACGCGAAAGAGGTCAAAAAGGGCTTGGAGTGCGGTATTGGGCTTGGGCTGGACGCCATATTTGAACCGGGCGATCAGATATTTGTCTATAAATCGTTTGAGATTGAAGCGATCTTTGAGGAGAAGGCGTAAAATTCTAATAACGGAATAGAAAAAATTATATTTATATAATTTCAGAGGTTTTCCGATCAATCGCAAATTTGCTTGTCGGCGAAAGTTACGGGAAAACCTCTGTTTTGGTTGATATTTACGCGCTTTGGTCGCCAATTTTTCGCGACATTTAACTTCCCATTTTAGATGTGAGGCTCGGACTTTTGATCAAAGTATTCGCGATCGATCCGACGGACGAAACAAACGATATGAGACTTTATCGACAAAAAGATATTTATTGAGATAAGGGCGAGAAACCAACTGAAAAACAATAGCCTACCTTGCCTTTCACAACAAAGAAGCCGACGATATATATATGACTATAGCCCAAAAAATTATCGCCGAGAATTTAATAATCTCAGAGTCGCTCATTTTCTCAGAATCGTCCGATTTATTGGGGTCGTTTGCCAAAAGGCTCATCGCAAATATTCCAAGCGCAAAGTCGCGAAATTCAAAATCAGAGTTGCTTTCCATAGCGATTTCCAAAGGATAATCCGTTGCCGATCATAGCAAAGCTTCGGGGCTTTCTATCGGCGTCGAAACAGACGCGAAAAATGGCTTGGAGACAATAGACAATATAACTTTAGTGTATAATGGTCGTGAAGTTCACACCGCTTTCCAGCGTGAAAGCGAGAAAAAAGCGGCGAGATACTTCAAAGACAACGCCGTTAAAAATATCGTGAAAATCCAAAAGACGGCGTTACGAAGATGGCTAGAAAACTTGCTATTCAAATAGTTAACGGCTTCGTTATTCGTCAAGAGCCGCCCCTACCTTACAAGGAGCTGATAGACATCAATAACGACGACAAAATGTATTTCGCCAAATTATACGCCGACAGAAGCGGCAAAATATGCTATATCTTTGACTCTGGCGCAAGAACCACCCAAATAAAATACTACAAAGACAACGAGCGTTTCCAAGAGGTTTGCGACTTTGACGTAGTTACCTACAACGACAAGCCTGTCGGGAGCTTTACTGGCTCATTCATAGACGCCCTTATTTATATCAAAAACTTTGACGACAAGCGGTTTGGACGGAGAAGTTAATGCCTAGCCCCGCATTTGAGCAAGTCGCCGCTTAAAAGCGATAATTTCAGGCGCGAAGCCGAAGTATGCCAAAACATATACGCGGCAAAGTTGTTCAGGGCGGCGAGAGGCTAATCGCTACAATTCCAAAATGATGGAAAAAGCTTATAAATTACTCGCGGCGCAACTTGGCGTCTCAAACGGTGAGGCGAAACGGCTCATTGACGACGGATTTGTGTATAGCGGCGGCAAGCGCGTAGCGATCGCGCGAGCGGAATTTGACGCGCGCGTTGAGTTCAAAGTGGAGAGACCAGCGGAGATCAGGGCGATCTACGAAGACGATGAAATGATTGCGATTGACAAGCCGCGCGGAATGGAATCCTACGATTTGGAGCGGCGAATCGGCGCGAAAATTGCGGGCGCGCGGCTGATTCACAGGCTAGATAAAGAGACGAGCGGGGTCTTGTGTTTCGCGAAAACTGATGAGTTTTTAGAGCGCGCGATCGCGGCGTTTAAGCGGCGCGAAGTCGTGAAAAAATACCTCGCGGCGGCGAATAAAGTTATAGCGGAGGAGGCGGTTATTGACGCGCCGATCGTAACGCAAAAGGGCGAGAAAGCGCGAAGTTTTGTGTTGAAGAGCGCGTTAAAAGATCGCGCCGTTGATTCCAGAGATCGCGAAGATCGCGGTGAAAGAGGCGGCGATCGCGGGGGAAAAAGCGCGAAAAAAGGCAACGCCAAACCCGCGATCACGCGCGTAAAACCGCTCGCGGTTTCAGGCAAACGCACTTTGCTGGAAGTTTTGATAGAGACGGGTCGCACCCACCAAATTCGCGCCCACTTAGCGCATATCGGCGCGCCGATTTTGGGCGATACCTCTTATGGCGGCGCGCCATTCAAACGGCTAATGCTACACGCGGCGTTTATCTCTCTTTTGGGCCGCGAAATCTCCGCGCCGCCCCCTGCGGAATTTAACGCCTTATTCGGGAAATTTTCGCTGTGAAAACCGCGCGGGTTTGCGCGAAAAGCCGCGAAAATAACATTTGCGATCGGAAATCCTTTTATAGGCGAAAAAACATCCCAATAAATATGAATTGTGCGTATATTGCCCCGCAAATTAAAGAAATTTTTCTAACTGACGATGTGTAGGGGAGCAAAGGGTTTGGGTGAAACATTTTGAATACTTGACTTTCCATTGTTGTAAGTCTTTAATACTTACCATAAGGGGAATCTGATGACGCTTACACTTTCCTCCGCAGGATATTGTTCGCTTCTACTCCCCCTCGG
This sequence comes from Helicobacteraceae bacterium, assembly GCA_031286325.1. Lineage (GTDB taxonomy): Bacteria > Campylobacterota > Campylobacteria > Campylobacterales > SZUA-545 > JAIRNH01. Next base: position 11,628 of record JAITUT010000095.1, on the reverse strand, counting down.
ATATTCTGGCGCGCCGCAAACGCGCGCTTCCTCTGGCGCGGCAAACACGCAGAATCCACCAGAGAAAATTTTATTCGCGACAAAAAATCCTGACGGCGCAATTACTAAACGCTTAACCGACGAGGAAATAACGGCTTTAATGCCCAAAATCCCAAGCTTAGACGATGTGTTTGCATACAAGCCCACAGAGGGGCAATCTAAGCGTGTAGCGATTGAAGACAAAAACGACGCTTTTGAAACGGTAATAGATAGGATGTTAAAGCTTGAAACAATGCTATTGCGCCTTAGCCGTAGGCACGGATTGTCGTATGCGGAACTTTCTGTTGAGTTTTTAAGCGGCGGATTTCTAAAAGGTCAAAATCTCTCTGTGAAAGTATGAATATAAAGAGCGGTTTTCTTATAGTCGCGATCGTATGCGCTATGTTTTTTATGGCGCGCGTCTTTTCTGGCGATCAGTCGACTAAGCGATAGACATAAATCCGCGCTTTTACGCTGTGTTTTTGATGAACGGGTTTTGCTCTAATAAATAAAGCCTTAAACCTCGTCTTTATGGCGAGCGGAAATCGCGCTACGATTTTCGTGAGTTTCTAAAAATTAAAGTCTTTTGCCGCGCAAAATAAGCTTTGCGAAGTTTGCGAAGTTAATGCGATTCAATGCGTCCGTCCCGAAATCGCACTACGCGGGAGGCGTAACGCGCCATATCCTCTTCGTGGGTAACCATCACGATCGTGATACCGCGATCACGGTTGAAACTTTGCAAAAGATTCATCACCTCCACGCTCCGCGCCGTGTCCAAATTACCTGTTGGCTCGTCGGCGAGCAATACTAGCGGATCGGTTACGATCGCCCGCGCGATCGCGACTCGCTGCTGCTGACCGCCGCTTAGCTCCGATGGCGTGTGGCGCTCAAAATTAGCGAGTCCTACGCAGTCAAGAGCTTTCATCGCCATTTCGCGCCGTTTTTTCGCCTCTACGCCGCGATAGACGAGCGGCAGTTCCACATTTTCGCGCGCGGTTGTGCGCCCCAGCAAGTTGAAACCTTGAAAAATAAAGCCTATGTATTCGCGCCGTAAAATCGCCTTTTTATCACGACCTAACGCGCCCACGCTGGCTTCGGCGAAGAGGTAATCGCCGCCGCTGGGCGAATCAAGACAACCGATGATGTTCATCGCCGTTGATTTGCCGGAGCCCGATGGACCCATTATCGCGGCAAATTCGCCCTTTTGGATTTTGAGATCAACGCCGCGCAAGGCGATTGCTTTCGCGCCGCCTTTGCCATAGACTCGGCTTACGTTTTTAAATTCGATCACTTTTAACTCCTCGCTTGGCGGGGGGACGCCAAAGATCGCAGACTTTGGGAATAAATAGGCGCGGATAAATACAAGCGTTATCTAGTTAAATTTTAAACCAAAACACCCGCGGCGTATCCTAGATTCTACGCGCTTGGATTCTGCGCGCTTACGCTCCTTTACCGCGCGCGATAAATCACCATCGCGCAATGACTCCCAATTTTCAGTTATCGCGGCATTACTGCGCGTTTTGAACCCCGATAATAATCTGATCGCCCTCTTTAAGCTCTGCCGATCGCACCGCGCTATACGCGCCGTCGCTCTCGCCGCGCTCCACCGCCACGCGCTTTGGAGCACCGTTTGCGAGGACAAAAAGCCTCGCGCCGCGTTCTTCTTTGGGTCGCGACATATTAAACATCGCCATTCCGTCCGCTTTCGGTGGCGGCGGCGTGAAACGAAACGCCGCGTTCGGCGCCGTCAAAGCGCCGTCAACTTGCTTTGTGATAATAGACGCCTGCGCCGTCATTCCAGGCCGCAGGAGCGATTCGTTGTTATCCACGAGCACGACCGTGTTGTAGGTAACGACCCCGCTTGTAATTTGACTGCCGAGTCGCACTTGCTTGACCTCGCCCGCGAACTCGCGGTTGGGATAAGCATTGACGAAAAACGTTACGCGCTGACCCGCTTTGACCTCGCCGACGTCCGCCTCGTCAACCGCCACCACGACCTGCATTTTGCTCAAATCCTCCGCGATCGTAAATAACGTTGGAGTCTGCATCGTGGCGGCGACCGTCTGACCCGGATCAACCGATCGCGTCAAAATCGTGCCGTTTATCGGAGAAATTACGACCGCCTTGCGCAAATTTTCCTCGCTTGCATCCACGTCCGCCTTCGCCTGCTCAAGTTGCGCGCGGCTCGCGGCAAGGCTCGCGACGGCGCGATCGTAAGTAGCTTTGGCGGACTCCATATCCTTTTCGCTCGGATAATCGCCTTTGGTACTCTCGTAGATTTTCGCGAGGCGGTTAAGTTGCAGCTTCGCCTCGTTTTCGGCGATCGCGCCCGATCTGACATTCGCCTCCGCGACTTTGAGGTGCGCTTTCGCGCTTGAAAGCGAGGACTCTAACTTCGTGGCGTCAAGCCGCGCCAAAACTTGCCCCACTTTGACCTCGTCGTTGAAGTCCGCCAAAACATCTTCAAGCGTCCCAGAAACCTCAATACCCACCGTTACCGTGCGCAAGGGTTCTAAATTGCCAGTCGCCTGCACGGTAACTTTTAAGTCGCGCTTAGTAAGCGGCGCGGTTGTAAATTTAATCTCTTTTTCAACTTCGCGGAAAAATATGAGCCAGATCGCGGCGGCGGCGATCGCAAGAATCGCGATCGCAAAAATAACCGCGCGCCATTTTGAGGATTTGCGGTTTAATTTATCAAGATCAATCTCATACATTTAGGCTAGTGGCTGATGTCCGAAATAAATTGCAACGCGGTCTCCGGGACGAAATCAAGCGGCACGATCTTATCCACGCCGCCTAGCTCAATCGCGACTTTCGGCATACCGAATACCACGCAGGTTTTTTCGTCCTGCGCGATCGTCTTCGCGCCCGCGTCGTGCATTTTGCGCATTCCTTGCGCGCCGTCCGCGCCCATACCCGTCAAAATCACGCCGACGGCGTTTGCTCCCGCGTTTTGCGCCACAGAGTTAAACAAAACATCTACGCTGGGGCGATGCCCCGAAACTTTATCCCCGCCGCCAAGCTCCACATAATAGCGCGCGCCGCTCCTGCGCAAGACCATGTGCTGATCGCCGGGCGCGACTAACGCTTGGCTCGTCGAGACGCTGTCGCCGTTTTTCGCCTCGCGGACATCAATTTCGCAAAGCGAATTAAGCCGCTGCGAGAACGGACCCGTGAAACTCGCGGGCATATGTTGCACAATCACGATCCCAGGGCTGTTGCGCGGCATACGGATTAGGACTTCTTTAAGCGCTTCGGTGCCGCCCGTAGACGCGCCGATCGCAATGAGTTTTTGCGTAGTTTCGCTAAGCGCTTTTAATGTCGCTATTTGCGGTTTCACGGCGGGTTTGCGCGGCAGGACTTTCGCCTTTGCGGCGGAATGGACTTTTTCGAGCAGCTCTTGCTCAATCGCCGATCCGCGATCGTAGATATAGCTGCTGGGCTTCGCGACGTAATCCACCGCGCCCGCTTCCAGCGCGTCTAATGTAACCGCCGCCCCGTTGCGCGTTAAAGACGAGACCATTACGACTGGAGTCGGCACATATTGCATAAGTTTTTGCAAAAATGTTACGCCGTCCATTCGCGGCATTTCCACATCAAGACAGATCACATCGGGACGAAGCTCCACGACTTTGTCGCGCCCCTCAAAGGCGTTTTTCGCCACGCCCACCACTTGGATTTCAGGATCGCTCTCCAAAATATTCTGCACCACCGCGCGCGCCGTCGCGCTGTCGTCTATCACCAAAACTCTAATCATTTTTTGTCCTCTTCGCCCGCATATCTTAAAAGCACCTTATTGGTGTCGCTGCGCATTACGATTCTGCGCCCGCGAAAGCCGCCCACATCTTCGGCTACTACGGGAATTTTGTTTTGCGCCAGAATTTCTCGGGCGATTATTATATTTTTTTTACCTATCATCATATTCTCCAAGTTGGTTTGGTTAATGTTCGCGCCTCCGAAAATTTTCGCCTCCATATTTTGTATGCTCGCGCCGGCTCTTAACGCTTGCTCGATCATTTTGGGAATCGAAATGTTGCCGAACTTCGGGCTCTGTAAGCCGTTTCCGTTCCAAAGCGGCAACAAATAGTGATTTAACGCGCCGATCTTCTCCACGCGATCGTATAGCGCGATTCCCACGCACGATCCGAGCACGGTCGCGATCTCCATAGGCTCTTTTGAGACATAAATTTCGCCCACATTGATAAATTTGCGCTTTAACACCTGTTGCGTCGTGCGGTGCAACGCCTGTTGCACCGCTTGCACAGTCGTTTGCGTGGTAGAGTGTGAATGCGCGTTCTGGAGTTCCAATTTAAGCCCCCCGCCCGATTGCAAAATAAACAATTTTCATCGTGCCGCCCCAAAAAGACGATCTTTTGTATCTGAATCGTTTTCAAAAACGAGCAAAGAAAGCGCGTCCGCGTTTAGTTTTTTGTTTAATTTTCCTATATTTTTAACTGCGTTTAAGCGCACCGCGGAGTGGTTGTGATCTAATAATTTATACAAAAAATCCGCGTTGAAATCACTCGGCAGTCTCCCTAAATTTTCGAGGACAAAATTGATGTTTCCCGCGTCATTATGGGCATAGATCAGCGCGGCAACCTCATTTGGATTGCGTTTAATCCGCGCCAAACGCTCTTTTGTGATCATAACTCCCTCATCTCTTCGCCAGCGTTGTTTGAGAAGTCGTCAAACAAGAAAGTTTCCGCGTCGATCGCGCCGCTGGTAACTTCGCCCGTTACGATCGGGAGTTTCACGCAGAATATCGTGTTGTTCTCCACGCTTTTGAAACTCACCTCGCCGTCAAGCGACTCGGTAAGTCCGCGCACTACCGAAAGCCCAAGCCCAAGCCCTGAAGATCGGCGGTTTTTGCTGATGAATTTAGCGAAGCGATCGTAAATCTCCATCGCGTGCTTGACGTTGATGCCCTCGCCCGCGTCCTCCACATAAAGATAGATAAATTTGTCGTCTTTGCGCAAATACGCGCCGATCTTGGAGTCGCAATGTGAATACTCGCAAGCGTTTGAGAGCAAATTAAGCAAGATCAAATAAATTTTGCTCGCGTCAGAGGCAAAAACGTCGGTATCGCAATGCAAAACCTCCACGCTCAAATTTTTGTCCTCTATAGCGTATTTGAGCGATGAGGTTACATCCTCAAAGACTGCTTTGAAGGAAATGTACGAGTAGTGGCTGCCGATTTGACCCTCTTCGATTTCGGTCGTGGCAAAGATATTTTTAAGTTGGAAATCCAGCCGCAAAAGCTCGCCGTTGAGCATTCTCGTAATACGTTCGAATTGCTCTTGCTCGGTGCATTTGACGAGCGCGCTCGCAAGGTTCAGAAGAGAGCTCATAGGGTTGTTAAACTCGTTTTTAATGAGCGAGAGAAATTTGCTCTTGATCGACTCCGCTTCGCGCGCTTGCTCGTTTAGCGCCAAGAGTTTTTTCGTCATAAACTCCATTTCACGAATCGAAACGTTCTTTTCGTTCAGCCTACGCGAGAGATCCGCTAGGATCGTAGTGTCGTCAAACTCGTGGATTTCCATTGCCCGCCTTTCAAATCTTTTGGTAAATAGATGGTTTGATGAGCTTAAATTCATCTTTGTTTTGGGTCAAAGATTCGCTATGCCCCACAAACAAAAACCCGCCCGGCACAAGCGCTCTGTGGTAGTTGCTGACGAGTTTGCGCTGCGCTTCGGGGTCAAGGTAAATCATCATATTGCGACAGAAAATTATGTCGAACTTCTCGACGAATGGCTTGAAATCGCCATAGACGAGATTAAATGTGCGGAACGTCATCGGTCTTTTCATCTCTTCTATGATCCTGTATGCGCGTTCGCCGCTTTCGGTTTTGAGCAGCTCAAAATAGGAGCCTAAAATATGGCGCGGGACATTTTTAATTCCCTTTTGACCGCCGCCCACATCGTCCTCGCGATAGACGCCGCGCGCGGCTTTGCGAATCACGACTTTTGAGAGATCGGTAGCCAAAATTTTAATATCCCACTGCGCCCAATCGGGCATTTTGCCGTGCAAAAAGATCGCCAGCGAATAGGGCTCTTCGCCCGTTGAGCACGCCGCCGACCAAATCCTGATTCTCTTATCGCGCTTCTTCTCCAAAATGTGCTCTAAATTCTCGTTTAGGTAATCCCACTGACCCTTTTCGCGGAAAAACTCCGTAACATGGGTGCTGATAAGGTCAAAAATTTCGTCCTCTTCCTCGCCGCTTTTGTCGTTTATTACATATTTGTAATACTCTCTGTAACTGGGGATATTCAGGACGCGCAACCTTTTAGACAAACGCCCTTGCACAAGCGTAATCTTGTGATCGGCGAGAGTAATCCCCATATTATCAAAAACGTATTTCTGAAAGAGCCTGAACTCCTCCATAGAGATATTTTGCGGACCTAGCATTAGTAAAGCCCCTCAATGTTGATAATCAGCGCGACTTCGCCGTTGCCCATTACCGCGCCGCCGCTGATCTCTTTGAACTTCGCTAGATGATTGCCGAGCGGCTTAATCACGACTTGCTGGCGACCTATTAGCTCATCGACCAGCACGGCGAAGCGTCCGCGTTCGTTTTCAGCGCAAACCAATGTGCTCTCCTCTATAGGCGGCATACGATCGTCAAGGTTTAGTTTGCGGTTTAGGCGCACCACAGGCAGAAGCTCGCTGCGCAAATTCACAAACTCGCCTTTATCCTGCGCGGTATGCACAATGTCGGTGGTAGGTCGCATAGACTCAACGATAGAGAGCGTGGGCAAGATAAATATATCCGATCCGCTGCGCACCAACATTCCGTCTATGATCGCGAGCGTAAGCGGCAAGAGAATCCTAAACGAGCTGCCCTTGCCGGGAATTGAATCTATCTCAATTTTGCCGTGCATCGCCTCAATGCTCGATCGCACCACGTCAAGACCCACGCCGCGCCCTGAAATATCGCTGATCTGATCGGCGGTTGAAAAGCCCGCTTGCATTATCAAGCTATCGATTTGCTGATCGGAGAGTTTATCGCCCTCGCGCGCCAAACCGCGCTCTATCGCCTTTTTCAGTACCTTTTCGCGGTTAATGCCGCGACCGTCGTCGGCGACTTCAATCGCGATTGAGCCGCCCTTGTGATAAGCGCGCAAATTTACGACGCCCTCGGCGTTTTTGCCGGCTTTCACGCGCTCTTCGCTTGTCATCTCAATGCCGTGATCTATAGAGTTTCTGATCAAGTGAATGAGCGGATCGCCTAACTGATCAACCATTGTTTTATCAATATCGGTGTCCTCGCCCGTTACGACCAATTTGATATTTTTGCCGAGTTTTTTGGAGGCGTCGTGCATAACTCGGCGCATCTTTTCAAATGTGTCTTTGATCGGCACCATACGCAAACCCATAACGCGGTTTTGAATTAGGCGCGTAGTTTTGGAGAGGGTATCGATCGTCTTTCGCAGATTGTCGTCGTCTATCTCGCGAACCAACTTGTTTTCGCTCAAAAAGTTCTGCGCGATCACAAGCTCGCCGATGGAGTCAAAGAGCTCGTCAAGTTTGCTTGAGTCAATTTTCAAGAACGATCTGGCGTGCACGGCTTCTTTGGGCGCGTCTTTGCGCGCTTCGCTCGAAGCGGCGGCTTGCTCGCTCTTTTGCAAACGGTTCTCTATCTCGCGCTCGGGCTCCTTTTTCGGAGTTTCCTTTGCGGCAACTGGCGGCGGCGGCGCGACCTCGGATACTTCGTATTCGTTCGGCTCTAAAAACTCAAAAATATCTTTAATTTCATCAAGTTTCACGCGAGTCGCGTAACGGATCTCCACATTGCCGATCAAGCAGTTTTGGATATTTAATTCTTCCAGCGCGACGATCTTTGACAAATCCCAAAGCGAGTCGATTATGCGACCCTTTTCAGCGAGGAGTCTGAAAAATGTCGCGTGATCGTAGCCGCGAAAATATATGTCGTTGTCGGTTTTAAGCGTGATCGCAAAGAGCCGTTCGCCGTCTTCAAGCGGCGGGAGATCAGGCGCGGGAACGCTTGCGGCGGGATCGGACGGAACGGGAGCTGCGGCGCTCGCGCTTGGAGTCGGAGCCGCGCCAAATTCCTTCGCTAAATCTTTAGACGGCGCGGACGCGGCTGAGGCGGGCGCTTTGCGCGCTCCGTCTTTGCCCTCCAAAAGCGCGTTGATCGCGTCAAGGCAACGCGTGTAATTTTCGGGCTCGCCCCCTCTGCCTTCGGTCTCGTAATCCATCAGCTCTTTTACGAGATCAACAGCTTCCAAAAAGAGGTTGATCGTTTCGGGGGTAACTTCCTCGTTTCCGCTGCGGTAATAGTCGAGCGAATCCTCAAAGCGGTGCACGAATTTGCCCAGCCGCGTGAAGCCGAAGCTGTTCGCGCTGCCCTTTAATGTGTGTACGCCGCGGAATAGTTCGTTTAAGATGCCGCGATCAGAGGGGTTCTCCTCAAAGTTGAGGATTTCCGAGTCGAGTTTCTCAATGATCTCGCTCGCCTCTTCCATAAATATGGCTTTTAATTGTTCTTTGTCCATGCCGCCTCCCAATGTAACACGCCAAATTTTTTAAGCGCCAAACCCTCGCTTGAAAAGAGCGGAATGTCTAATGAAGGCTTCGCCACTTTCATAGCGCATAGGAGCTGAAAGATCGCTGAAGTCATAAACTCCTCGCGCGCCTCGCCCTCCAAATCCACGCCCTCTATAAAATCTATCCTCTCTTTCACAAAGCTCGCGATGTCTATCACCTCGGCTAAATCCGAATCCAACGCGACTGTGAGTCTATCGCCGTCAATATACATATTTTACTCCTCGGTGGCGGCAAAACCGCCGCTCGCGGCAAGAGGTTTGCCTCTTGACTCCGCGAAATTTACTGTTGCGCTCCGCGCCGCAAATTTCACCCGCCATAAATACGGGAATATAGGCTTTTTTACTTTACGCCTTTGGGCGTTTCGTCCGCTCTATTCGCGCTTCGCGAAACTACGGGCGATCGTAAATGTCGCGATCGTTACTGCACAACCGTTATATTGTTGCCGGCGTTCTGCGCGGAGTGCTCCAATTCGGCAAGCTCTTGCTCGCTTAATATGTTCTCCAAACCCATCACCATAATCACCGCTTTTTCGGTGCGGATCATATTTTTAATGTAGCCGCGATCTACGCCGTCTCCGAATGAAGTCGGCTCGCTTATCTGATCGTTTGAGGCGTTCACAACCTCTTCTACGCGATCCACAACAAAACCAATGCTATCCTCGCGGATTTTCACGATGATTACCGCCGTGTGCATCGTTGCCTCTACGGCTTCCATATGGAAACGCGCGCGCATATCCACCACCGGAATTATCACGCCGCGCAGATTCATCACGCCGCGCAAATAATACGGCGATTTGGGTATTTTGGTAGTTTTGATGAGCGCGATGATCTCTTTTACCGAGGCAATCGGCACGCCGTAGCACTCCGCCCCCAGATAGAATGTTAAAAACCGCTCGTACGTCTTGCCGCTGTGTTCGGCATTAGTCATTTTCATTTTGCCCTCCTTAAATTCCCAAGACCATTTTAATGGACTTGACGAGTTTTTCACCTGCGAAAGGTTTCACCATCCAGCCCGTAACGCCGATCGTTTTGCCCTTTTCTTTCATCTCTGGGCTGCTTTCGGTCGTCAGAACCAGAATCGGCTTCGCCTTGAAGTGCGCGTGCTCTTTAAGCGCTTTTGCGAGATCAAGCCCGTTCATTTGCGGCATATTCACATCGGTGATCAGCAGATCGAAATCGGTTGTCATCGCCAGAGCCTTATCCAGAAACTCTCGCGGATTCAGGTAGGTCTCGAAAGCGATCTGCCCCGCTGCGACTAACTCCTGAAGCGCCATCTCCGCCGTAGCGAGGATAGTTTTGGAGTCGTCCACCAAGATAACCTTTTTTGCCATTTCCACCCCTTTTTGGAACAAAACTTTCGCTAGCATATCAAAATTAAACTGTAAGAGCATATAATACACTAACATAGGTGGGGATGTTTATGGAAAACTTAAAGCTTCTGATCGTAGACGACACGGAGGAATCGCGCGCTTTTATAGCGATGGCGTGCGCCAAAATAGAGGGTTTGGAGATTGACCAAGCCGAAAACGGCGCGATCGCGGTGGAAAAAGCGCAAAGCCGCCGCTACGATCTGGTCCTAATGGACATTATGATGCCTGTTATGGACGGCTACGAGGCGACCCGCCGCGTTAAAGAAATTTCGCCCGATACTATAGTGATCATAATAACCGCCGTCGTAAATTACGCTATGGAGGACTCCACGCGGCGCTACGGCGCGTCAAGCTATATTCAAAAACCTTTCGAAAGCCTTAAATTCGTGCGGGCGAAGATAGAAAACTTCGTAAATTTTATACACCTAAAGCATAATGCCTTAGGCGACGACTTTCTGAGCAAAAAGCACGTCTTAAATCCTTTTTCGAACAATGTCCGCGCCATTAGATCGACCACGCACATCGTTAGCGAAGACGACTTTATGGACTTTTCTTTGTGGCTTACGCAACGCTATATGTACTACCAAAAATCGCAGAGTATCGCGTTCCGCGAGGCGAATGTCCTGCTCTACAACGAGGTCGGCAAGGCGATCAAACGCCACATTCCGACAATGGTTTTCGTTGAAGAGAGCTTTGACGCGCTATTCCTTATGATCCAAATTAACGGATTGATCGCAGAAAATGATTTGACCGAGCCGCAACGCGAAATTCTGGGCAAATACATTCAATTTGACGAAGAGTTTCTATACATTAAGATAGACTTAAATGCTGAGAACGATAAGTCGGACGCGCCGCCGAAAGACCTGCCGATTATAGAGGATCCGAACAAAAAAGTTAGCGGGGCGATCAAAGAGAGCGAAGAGATTGCCGAGAGTTTCGTAGCGCCTCCCAAACAGGAGTCCGCCCCTGAACCTGTTATAGAAACGCCAAGCGATCAAACGGGCTTAAGCAAAACCGATGTGGATCGCATATCTATAACAGACGCGGTTCACTCGCAAACGCGCGTGGCGGACGATGACGAGCAGCGGCTATTGAGGCAAAGCTACGCCGATAAAATTTCGGCGGAGCAATACTGCTCCACTCTAACGTCTGTGGACTTTGAAGTAGTGCAAGATATGAGCGATCTAGACGCCGAATTATTAGACATTATGGATACGCCGATATTGTCCCCGGACGAGACGCGCCAAATCGGGGAAATTTTTCAGCGATACGCGGGGATTATCTCGCAACTTTACGAGTTCGCGCCGCTTTCATACGCGCTCTCTTCGCTGGGCGCGTTGTTTTCGCACGCGGACGAGGAGGCTTTAGGGAGGCTCAACCCCGATCTGATCGCCGTGTTATTGCGCGGAATTTACGAAGACATTAACAAGTGGCGGCTAACGATATTTTCGTGGCGGAGCACGGCGGATATTCACTATTTGGACGCTTCGCTTCTTAGCTCGTGTATGCAAATTGAGTCAATGTTGCTAAACTATGATGTAGTCGCGGACGACGATTCGGGCGAACTGGAGCTTTTTTAAGTTGTTTTAGCTTTAGCTGGGGTTTTCATACGAAACGCAAAAGCTTTCCTATTAGAAACCCTCGCCTAATTCCCGCCGTAAATGGCGCGCGAAATT
>JAITUT010000088.1 GCA_031286325.1 Helicobacteraceae bacterium | reverse complement strand
CCCTTATATGAGATTGAATTGAAGAGAGAAAAATTTGCTGGCGTTAAAGTTAAAGAACGGCTACCGCGCCGCGTTACGTTGTGCTGTGCTGTGCTGTGCTGTGCTGTGCTGTGCTGTGCATATTAAAACCTAACATTAAAATATAAACATTTATTATACCATAATTTTCATTAAATTAGTCGCCGATTTCCGCGTTTGTTTGAAAAAAGTTGGCGTACTGCCAGATTTATAAAAAAATCCGTGCGGCATTAGCGGCATTTATAATTTCAATGGCGGTTTCCCGATCACCGTCCGCAAGAAAAAGCCAATTTCGACGGCGTAACGGTGATCGCAGAGACGGGCGAACGCAGTTCGCCCCTACTACCGCGATCGCGGCGGGAACAATAGGTTTTTATCTGGGTTTCGCAACTCTTAAATGCCGCCCCTCGCGGAATTGGGCGAACGGAATCGGGCGAACGCAGTTCGCCCCTACTACCGCGATCGCGGCGGGAACAATAGGTTTTTATTTGGGTTTCGAAGCTCAAAAATGCCGCGCGATCACGTAGCGATAGGATGCAAAGCGTCCGTTATCGCAAAGGAGCGCAAAGCGCGAAAGAAAGCCGCGATCTCAAAAACAAAGAATGATTAGATAGGACTTAAGCCCTTGTAGTTAAATGCTTTATATTAACTTAAGTAAATATAGCCTGCGCTAAAATCCTTTATCTTAATTTCAGGAGGTTCGAATGGCGGCATTAACACCACGCTCTCTAGCAGATCGCGAGACGAAAGTAGCGGGGGATTTTAGACTTAAAACAGTCTTAAATTCCGTAGGCGCGTTGTTTTTAGCAACCGCGATCGTAGCTTGCGACGCAAACGGAGGCGACGATGGCAAAAATTGCCCCGCGCCCGATACGACCACGACTTTCGTCAACTCAGAATTTCCCGCGTTTAGCGGCGGCACACCGGCGAAGCCGGCGAATAGCGGCGGTTACGCGGCTGACAAAATAGTAATCCTAGTCGATCCCGACGCGTCCGTTTCGCTTCCTTGCGACTGCGAGGATACGAAATTCACGATGTTTTTCAAAGGCGACGCGAGTTCGGCTTTTGACGCATACTCTAACAAGCTAAGAAACGAGTTCGGCTTCAGGGAAGATATGCACGAGTGCGCGAAAGTACAGCACGGCGCGAATTTCTGGCGTTGGGATTGCGAGAAAGACGCGTGGGGTCACTCTCTTGAGTGGGAGGCGTATTATGACGCTGCGAAAGATATTTCGTGGGCGACTTGGGAGAAAGATCGGTAGCGTTTAGACGCTTTTGATCGTCATCGGCGATTTCTAGTCATTGCCAATTAAATCCGCGATCTCGCAAATTTTATTCGCGAGATCGCGAGTCGAGGGCGCGCCCTCGCGCTAGCGATGATCGAAACCGCAATTTACTGCAAATACTCAATCACCAGCTTTTTAGTCGCCGAGTCAAGCGGAATGTAGCCTAGCTCCGCGATCAAAGAATCCTGCTGAAACGCCCACTTGAAAAACGCCACGATCTCTTTGTTCGTGTCGGCTTTTTCAGCCGGCAGCAGAATAAATGTCGGCGCTACGAGCGGGTAAGACGAATCGCCCTCTTGCAAAATCAAGCTCTGATAAAAGTGATCGTCTTTGCTCCACTTCGCTTTCGCCACAGCGGCTTTCGCGTTGTCGTTCGTGGGCGCAACCCATTTACCGCTTTTGCTCGTTAGCGCGGCGCGCGCTAATTTGTTTTTGGTCGCATAGGCGTTTTCAAGGTAGCCGATAGAGTTCGGCGTCTGCGCGATTAAAGCCGCTATGCCTTCGTTGCCTTTAGCGCCCGCGCCCGTAGCCCAATCAACCGCTTTGCCCGCGCCGAACTTCTCTTTCCACTCCGCGCTCACAAGCGACAAAAATGTCGTGAAATTAAATGTCGTACCAGAGCCGTCGCTGCGGCGGATAACCTCGATCGTAGCGTCAGGCAGTTTTAGACCCTCGTTGTCGGCGACGATTTTAGGATCGTTCCATTTCGTAATTTTGCCGAGGTAAATTTCCGCCAAAACCTCGTTTTTCAGGCGCAATTTATTATCGCTCACGCCCTTAATGTTGTGCGCCAACACGATAGAGCCGACTAAAGTCGGAAACTGCAAAAGTTTATCTTCCGCGAGTTTGTCGGCTTTCAAAGGCTCGTCGCTCGCGCCGAAATCCACGATCCGCTCGCTAACTTGCTTGATGCCGCCGCCGCTGCCTATGGATTGGTAGTTGATTTTGCCCAGAGACTTTTTCTCGTAGGCGAACGCCCACGCGACATACGCCGGCGCGGGAAACGAGGCGCCCGCGCCGTTTAAGGTTTTTTGGTTTTCGGCAGCGTTTAAGGCTGCTAAAGGTAGGACGGCGATCATTGCCGACAACGCTAATTTCTTCAACATTTTCGCTCCTTTTGGAGTGGATTTGCGCTGGCTTTCGCTTGCGCGGCGGCATATTAAAAGGGTTTTGTTGCCGATTGCTAACATTTTTCGCCGTTTTTGTAAGTATTTTGTTATAATCGCGCGCAATAATTCGCGAGTTTATTGCGCGCAAAAGGCGCTAACGGAAGGAAAAAAATGCTTGCGAAAAGTGAAAATAAATTGTCGCAGATTAAAGAAAAAACGCTTGATAGATTTAATGTGCTTAATAGCGCGTTAAATTGCGTGTTTTATGGACTAAACGAGCTGAAAAAATCGCGTTTTGAAGAGGCGGATAACGCTCTAATAAATTTCGAGCGGATTACCGCCGAAATAGATAATAATATCGTTACGGCGTTCGCTACGATCGGCGTGGAGGGTCGCGATCTAAGAGAGTTGATCGCGTTTCTTAAAATTACGAACGAAATCAATCGTATTTCCTCTAATTTACGAGCTATGTGTAAAAAGATCAGAAACCTTTCGGATATTAAAGAGATAAACGAGGTTAAAAGTTACGCTACAGAGTTATGCAAATGCGCGATCAATTCGTCTAAAATCGCTATTGACGCGATAGATAGCGCGGAAAATATGGAAGAGGGCGAAATTTACTCTAAAATTCAAGTGCAAGAAAAGAAGGGCGACGATCTTTACGCGCTTTTGGAGAATAATTTCACGGATTTTAACTTGTTAAACACGATCAGAAAGCTTGAAAAAATAACGGATCGGTATATGGCGATCGCGGCTTTGCTGGAATTTGCCAAAAACGGCAAAAGATTATAAAAGGTTAGATATAAGTCGAAAAAATGAAAGATATAGTGGTAATTATAGAAGACGAAAATGATCTTTTAGAGTTAATGGAGTTTCATCTATCTCGCGCAGGTTATGACGTTGTGGGGTTCTTGGACACAAAAGGCGCTAGAAACTTCCTTGAAGAAGAGGAGGTTTCCCTTATGATTGTAGATCGCAATTTAAAAGGCGTTGAGGGCAGCGAATTTGTGCGCGATCTGCGCCGTGAAAATATAAATATCCCTGTGATTTTCGCTACCGCGAAAGATAGCGATAGAGAAGTGGAAGAAGGCTTTGTAAGAGGCGGCGATGATTATATTAAAAAACCGTTTAATATGAATGAGTTAGTTTTGCGCGCCAAAGCGATTATCGTGCGTACAAGCAATAAGCAAAATATTTTGCGTATTCGCGATATTACTCTTAATACGGAAAGCCGTGAAGTTTTTGTAGATAATAAAAAGATAGAACTTACTAAATTAGAGTTTAATTTGCTAGAAATTTTTATGCGCAATAAAAATAGGGCGCTTGATCGTGATTATTTGTTGCGCGAAATTTGGCGGGACGAAGCCGAATATAATTCGAATACCGTTACCGTTTCAATAGGGCGGCTTATTAAAAAAATTGATCCCCAAAAGCGCAAAAATTATATTAAAAGCGTGCGGCAGATAGGTTATATGTTGTGCGGCGATTAAGCGAAAAAATAGGGCGCGAGCTGATAGCGATTTTCGCGATCGCGATCTCATTGTTCGCGATCACAAGTTTCTTTTTATGCAAAGATATAGAATTAGATCGTAACAAAGAGTTATTAAAAACCACTTTGAACGCGATTAGAACACCGCTTAAAAACAGCGAAAATTTTCAAAAGTTTTGCGAAAGTTTCAGCGAAAATACCAGAATGAGAATGACTATTATAGATATTGACGGAACGGTTTTAGCCGATAGCGAGGTAAACGCGATAGAAATGGACAATCACGCTATGCGAAAAGAGATATTTGAGGCAAGCATAAACGAATACGGATACGCGATCAGAAAGAGCGCGACAATAAACAGCGATCTTTTATACGCCGCGACAAAGATCGTAATTGAAGATAAAGAATACTTTGTGAGAATTAACTCGGAATTAAGCGATATTATGAATAGTTTTTATCTGATTTGGGCGAGCGTGTTGATAATTTTTTTAATTATGCTGATAATTTTGGTATTTAAATTTAATAAATTCAACCAAAAAATAAGAAATGAGATCGTCAAAATTTATTCGGCGTTTTCATCGTTGGAAAAAAAGGAATACAATTTAGATTTAGGCTCATCTTTCGCCAAAGAATTTTATGAGATCGGCTTATACCTAAAAAAATTTGCGAAAAAGTTACAAAAACGCGATAAACAAAAGCGTAAATACGCCGCGAAATTAAAGTTATTAGGTTTGCAAAAAAACGCGATAATCTCCGCTATAAGCCACGAATTTAAAAACCCGATCGCCGCTGTGATAGGTTACGCGCAAACTTTGAATGAAAACGATGATTTAGACCCTGTGATCAAAAAGAATTTCTGCGAAAAAATAATGAAAAATTCGCATAAAATATCAGACACGATAGATCGGCTGGCGTTGTCAATAAAATTAGAAACAAACGAGATCGCGCCTCGCAAGAGCGATTTTGATTTGGATATTTTAACCAAAGAGATCATTGCGAATTTTGCCGCCGCCAATCAGAAACGAGAGATAATTTACAGTGGCGAAAGCGCGATCATTAACGCCGATCGCGATATGTTTTATTCCGTAGTAAATAACTTAATTGAAAACGCTATAAAATACTCCGAAAGCAGTATAAAAGTCAGCATAAAAAACAGAGAATTTAAGGTAATTGATCGCGGCATAGGAATCGCGCCTGAGGATATTGATAAAATTACGCAAAAATTTTACAGAGCAGACGCGAAATCGTGGAATAATTCTCTGGGTCTAGGACTATCTTTTGTGAGCGATATTTTGCGCCTCCACGATCTAAAATTAGAGATCAAAAGCGAACTTCACAAAGGCAGCGAATTTTCATTCGCCTTTTAAATCCAAATCATAAAGCAAGCCGAAAAATTTAAGCCGCTTTCGGATAAAATTTTGCCGCTTCAAGCGCATCGTGTATGCGAAACATTACCTCATAGGCTTCACAATGGCAATCATCGACAAGAGTAGAGCCGCGTGGCTCGTCGCCGCCGGTTTGGCAGTTGGCGGGGGCGCGAGCATCCTCGCGGGTCTGGGCAACCCCGCGAATATGGGCTTCTGCGGCGCGTGCTTTTTGCGCGACACGGCGGGGGCTTTGGGGCTTCATAGCGCGGCGGCGACGCAGTATTTGCGCCCAGAAATCCCCGCGCTCATTTTAGGCTCGTTCCTATACGCGCTTTTTACGCGCAGGTTCGCGCCCTCAGGCGGCTCCGCGCCGCTAGCGAGATTTACGATCGCGTTTTTCGTAATGTTCGGCGCGCTCGTATTTTTGGGCTGTTCGGTCAGAATGGCGCTGCGCCTCGCGGCGGGCGATTTGAACGCGCTGATTGGTTTTGCGGGATTTTTCGCAGGGATCGCGGCGGCTTCGTTCTTCATCAAACGCGGATTTTCACTGGGCGCGGCGCGCGAAATAGAGCCTCACGCCAAAAACGCGGGCTACTTAAACGCATTTGTTTTACCCGCGATCGCGCTAGTTTTCGTGATTTTCGCGCTTGCCGAACCCGCGTTTTTGAAATATAGCGCGGAGGGTCCGGGCTCCAAACACGCCGCCGTCTTGATTTCGCTCGTAATCGGTTTGGCTTTGGGCGCGCTCGGCGGCAAAACCGCGCTCTGCACATCGGGCGGGATTCGCGACATAATTTTGTTGCGCAACCCAACTTTGTTTTTGGGTCTCGCGGCGATCATAGTCGCGGCGTTTGTCGGCTCGTTAGCGCTCGGCACATTCAGCGTGGGCTTTGAAAACCAGCAGATCGCGCACACAGAAACGCTCTGGAACTTCCTCGCGTTATTCCTCGTGGGCTTCGGCTCAATTTTGCTCAGCGGCTGCCCCTTCCGCCAAATCATTATGAGCGGCGAAGGCAACGCGGACGCGGGCGTGGTTGTGATCGCCTTTTTGATCGCCGCCGCGATCGCGCATAACTTCGGCATCGCCGCCAGCGCTAAGGGCGTGCCGCTCACAGGGCAAATCGCCGTTGGGATCGGTATTCTTCTTCTAGCCGCGATCGCGTTTTTCAACACAAAACGCAATTAACATTTGGTATAATCGGGAGTTTATTGAGTTTTTAGGAGCAAATTTGCGCTTAAAACAGCCCGAAAAAGGCTACCGCTACAACACCGATTCCATTTTGCTTTACGACTTCGTCTCGCTTAAACGCGGGACGGAGTTGCTGGATGTGGGGTGCGGTTGCGGCGTGATCGGTTTGCTTTTGGCGCGAGATTTCGGCTTGGGGCTAACGGGCGTGGATATTCAGGGCGATATGATCAAATTCGCGCGTGAAAACGCGGAATTAAACGGGATCAAAGCGCGATTTTTTACGGCGGATTTTCGGAGTTTTACGACTTTAGTCAGCGAAAACCGCGCGAAAAAATACGATGCGATCGTCTGCAACCCGCCGTTTTACAAGGCGGCTACGACCAAATCAGGCGATCGCTCGCTAAACGCCGCGCGTTACGCGAACGCGCTTCCTATTGACGATTTTTTGCGGCGCGCGGGCGCTTTGCTGTGCGGAAACGGCGATCTGTTTTTTTGCTATGACGCGGGAGAGACTTACAAATTGCTGAATTTATTAAAAGTGTTAAAGTGGAATGTCCGCAAAGTTCAATTCGCGCATAAAGATCGCGAAACATCGGCGCGGCTGATCTTTATTAACGCACGTAAATCGCCGCTTAAAAACAGCGAAGTTTTACCGCCTATTTTTATGCGCGAAAACGGTGAAATTAGCGCGGCTGCGAAAGCTATCAGCGAAAGAGCGGAGACAATATGCTGGAATTAAATAACTTTGCGATTAAAACCGATGATTTAATTCGCAAAGACGGATTAAATTTTTCATTTAATCCCGCCGCGTGCGAAAGTTGCGGCTCAAAGTGTTGCGTTGGAGATCAAGGCGATGTTTGGGTAAGCGATGATGAAGTTCGCGCGATCTCTAATTTTTTTAATATGGAGTATTTTACGGCGAAATCTATTTATTTTATACGCGAGAGAGAGGGTTTGCGCGTTAAAGAGATAGAGAGCGATCGCGGATACGAATGTATTTTTTTGAGCGAAACGGGTTGCGAAATTTACGAGGTGCGCCCAAAACAATGCAAAGATTTTCCTTTTTGGGAAAATATGAATGAAAATTTGGATAGTTTATTGAAAGAGTGCGCGGGGGTGGTGAAATGAATAAGTTTTTATCGCTCTTTTTAGTTTTATGCACGATAGTTTTAGCTTTTGATAGCGATTTTTATGAAATTATGTCCAGCGACGCCGAAGATCGCGGCGATTATAAAGCGCTCTCCGAGTATAGAAAAGCGTTGTATGAAAACGAACAGAGCGAAGAAAATAAAAACGCGTATTTTGAGGCGCTTTTACGATCGCAGCAAAATGATCGCGTGCTTTTTGAGAGCGTGAAATTTTTATTAAAAGGCGATGATAAATTTATCCGCCGCGCGCGCGTTTTCGCATATTACGGCAAAGGCGATTACGAGCGGGCGATCAGAGAAGCCAAAGTCCTTGTGGAGAAGAGCGCTTCAGCGGAGGATTATAATCTTTTAGGCGATCTTTATCTGCTTAATAAAGACGCTAAAAACGCGCTTTTGAGTTTTAATCAATCATATAAAATCGCGCCGAACGAACAAGCGGTAGATAAGATCGCCGAGACTATTATGAGCAACAACGGAGAGGCGAAAGAAGCGATCGCTTATTACGAGACGCATATTGCGCAATACGGGTGCTCAAATTATTTATGTTTGCGCTTAGCGAATTTATACGCGAAAACAAATAATATAAACGGCTTGATCGCCACATATAAGAGATTCTACGATCAGACGGCGGACGAGACTTTCGGTAAAAGATTAGTTGAATTATTTTTTATCAAAAAAGACTATAACGCTCTTGAAATTTGGCTTGAGGAAACCGCTTTTAACGATGAAATTTTATTAGAGTTATATAAGCGATCAAATAAGTTGGAAAAGGGATCAAAGTTAGCAAAAGAGCTCTATGAAAAAAACGGCAAATTAGAATTTTTGGCGCAAAGCGCGATGCTTGAATACGAATCGCAAAAGACGCCTAGCAATGATTTAGTCGATCGCACGATCAGAACTCTTGAAAATGTGATAACCAGAGATCAAAATCACACATATTTGAATTATTTGGGCTATCTTTTAATAGATCACGATCGCGATCTTAAACGCGGTATGGAGCTGGTGCGCAAAGCGTTAAAATCTGACCCAAAAAACCCGTATTATTTAGATTCTTTGGCGTGGGGTTATTATAAAGCCGGCGAATATGAAAAAGCTTTCAAAACGATCAGCAAATTAAAGAAAAAATATCGCGCGGAGCCTATTGTAAAAGAGCATATAGATTTAATTCAAAAAGCGCGTAAAAACGCCGCTAAAAAACAAACTGAAAAACCACGCATAGCAAAGCAAGATCAATGATTTTGGACGAAATTGTCCGCCACTCAAAAGAGACGTTAAAAGAGCGGCAAAAAAATATGCCTGAAGAAATGTTGGGTCGCGCGATGGCGATGAACCCGTTTTATCCGCTGGACGCGATCGCGGCATTACGCGCGGAGGAGGGCAAACCGCGCAAAATTATCGCGGAGGTCAAACGCGCCAGCCCGTCGCGCGGCGAAATCTGCCCCGCGAGCGAATTTGATCCAATCGCGATCGCGAGCGATTACGCGCGCGGCGGCGCGGCGGCGATATCAGTTTTGACCGAGCCCAAATGGTTCGGCGGCGATCTCGAATACTTAACGCTAATTCGCCGCTACTCTTCCGTACCCCTTTTGCGCAAGGATTTCATCACCGATCGCTACCAACTTTTGGAGGCGCTTTTTTACGGCGCGTCATTTGTGCTTTTGATCGCGCGAATCCTTTCCAGAAAAGAGCTTTCCAGCCTTTTGGAGCAGGCGAGGGGGCTTGGAATGGAGGCGCTTGTGGAGATTCACGACAAGGGCGATTTAACGAAAGCGATCGTGGCGGGGGCGGCAATCATTGGCATAAACCACCGCAATTTGGACACTTTGGAGATGGATATGTCGCTAGGAGAGCGGTTGATCCCGCTTATTCCAAACGGCAAAGTGATAGTCGCCGAAAGCGGGCTGGACTCCAAAGAGCAAATTGAACGGCTCGCGAATGCGGGATTTGACGCGTTTTTGATCGGCGAATCGCTAATGAAAAGCCGCGATCGCGTTGCGGCTGTGCGAGCGTTGGCGGAGCGTTAAACCCTAATATGTTTCGCAAATTTTGGTTTGGCGTCGCTCTTTTTACCGCGTTTTCGTTCGCGCTTTTTAGTTTTGGATTTTTCGCGCCTTCGCCTTTAGCAATGCTTTTGCCGCCTGAAAATACCGCCGACGCCGCAGAGACAACCCAAACAACGCCGCTAGCCGCGATCCAAATTCCCGCCGATCTCAACAAAACAAGCGAAACCAATAAAACCGACGAGTCAAACGAACTAAACGAAACAAACGCAACCGATGCAACATATCCGCCGCCCAAAGAACCGCTTTCACCGCCAGATTCTTTGAAGATTCTCGCCGATATGAGCTTTTACTTCGCGAGCGGCGAATTAACTCGCGCAGATTGCGAGGATGGGCAGGTTTGCGCCAAAAACGGCGAGCTGCGCGGCGTCGATCTCGCGCAATTTTACTGCCGCGCGGACGCTTTCGCCCGCGGGCGCGATATGCCCCGTTTCGCGCCGAACCCGAAACAACCCTATGATCGCCTTGTTTTCACGCTTTCGCGGCGACCGGACGCGCTGGAATCAATTCGCCTCAAAGCTTCGCGCTTCTTGCTGGAAGGCTCAATGTTCGCGGATCAAAACGTATTGCGCGGCGAATTGACGCTATACGCGGACGGCGAATTTCCGCGCCCGCCTTGCAATATAAACGAGGGTTGGCGATCGGTGCGTTTGCCGCTAAATTGCCAAGTTCAGCGCAAGGCGGCGGCAATGGAGTGCTCGCTGAATTACAAAAAACTCATTGAGGATATTAGCGGCGTGGCGGCGAAGGCGACCCCAGGAGAGCGCCGCGAATTAGAGGAGTTGCGCGACAACTTACAGGAACGTTTTAAAAAACGCAAACTTGATCGCAGCTATATCAAGGAATACGACCTGCGAGATATGTTTTAATGTATAATCGGGCTTATTTTCAAGCGTAGAGGCGGCAATGGATTACAAGAGCGCGGGGGTGGATATAGACGCGGGCAACGCCTTTGTGGAGGCGATCAAACCCGCCGTGAAGCGCGCTTTACGCGACGAAGTTTTAGGCTCGATCGGCTCGTTTTCGGGCGCGTTTCGTCTGCCTATGGGCTACGCGAAACCTGTTTTGCTGGGAGCTACGGACGGCGTGGGGACTAAACTGCGCTTAGCGATCGACAGCGGGATTTTGGGCGGCGTGGGCGTTGATCTCGTAGCAATGTGCGTAAACGATTTGATTTGCAATCGCGGCGAGCCGTTGTTTTTTCTTGACTATTATGCTACGGGTAAGTTGAATGTGAATGAGGCAAAGCAAGTCGTAGAGGGGATTGCGGCGGGCTGCGTCGAGGCGAAGTGCGCGTTAATCGGCGGCGAAACCGCAGAAATGCCCGGAATGTATCAGGGGCGCGACTTTGATCTCGCTGGGTTCGCGGTGGGGATCGCAGAAGAAGATGAAATCACAAACCCGCCGATCGTGAAAGCGGGCGATATTCTAATCGCTTTGCCTAGTAGCGGCTTGCACAGCAACGGATTTTCGCTGGCAAGAAAGTTGTTTTTGGAAAAACTCAATATGAAATTTAGCGATAAATTCGCAGAAAGCGATCTGATTAACACCCTTTTGACCCCCACAAAAATTTATGTGAAAAATTTCAAAAAAAATCGCGCGAAAATTAAAGCTTTGGCGCACATCACGGGCGGCGGGTTGCTCGAAAATTTACCGCGATCGTTAAACGCGAATGTGAACGCGGTGATTGAAAAGTCGGCGATCAGGGCCAGCGAAGTTTTTGAGGTTATCAAAAAACATATCGCGGAGGAGGAGGCGTATCGCGTTTTTAATATGGGCGCGGGAATGATCTGGATCGCGGATAAGGCGGACGCTGAAAGCCTCGCGAGAGCGGCGGGCGGCGTGATCGCGGGCGAATTGGTCGCTGGTGAAAAGAAAGTGATTTTAAGGTAAGTTTCGGCGAGCGGAATGAAGCAAATTTTTAGAAAACTCAACAAAAAGCTCACGCCGATACTATTAAAGTTCGCGCCTTTTTTGGGGTTTTTGATCACAACTTTGATCTATTTTTCGTGCAAAAAAAAGTTTATAGGAATTAAAAAAATTGACCCGAAAACTCCTGTGATCGTAGCGTTTTGGCACGAAAATATCTTAATGGCTCCGTTTCATTGGAAAATGTTGCGTAAAGACAAAAAAAACAGAGAAGTTTTCGCGATCGTAAGCGATCATAAAGACGGCGAATATATTACGCGTGTCGTTTCATTCTTAGGTATCGGCGCGATCAGGGGATCAAGCACGAAAGGCGGCGTAAAAGCGCTTGTGAACGCCTTAAGAGAGTTGAAAAAGAATAATGATGTGGCATTTACCCCCGATGGTCCTCAAGGACCGCGGCATTCAATCGCAGACGGAATTATTCACACGGCGCGTAAAACAAATTTGCGAATTTTACCGTTAAGATACGAGGCGGATCGCGCTTGGATTCTTAAAAGCTGGGATCGCTTCAAAATCCCTAAACCATTCGCGACAATTACATTTATTTGCGATCAATTGCTAGATATACAAGATATTGATAATTTGAGAGCTAAAGAGCTGTTAAAAAACGCTCTGGGCAATGATGATAAATTAGGCGGAAATAATGAGCGAAGTTAACAAATGGGGAATAAAAATCGCCATTGTAACTTTTTTGTGCGCCGGCGGGTATTTTTTATTAAGCCCCTCTTATAACGCCGCTAGGAACGCCAGAGCGTTTTACGAGGCGCGAGATTACGAAAAAGCGCTGATCCTCGCGAATGAGATATACGCTAAAAACCCGTATAACGTTATGGCGTATTCAGTAGCGAAACAATCCGAAAAAGCAATTAAAAGAAAACGTTTTTTAGACGATATTACAAGTTATGTCAAACGAATGAGAATTCTTTTAGCGCAGAGTCGTTTGGAACGCGCCGATTTAATTGAAATAAATATGATGATAGAGGCGGCGGAGTACGATCGTAGCAGATTAGGCGAGAGCGCGACAATATGGGATCAAAATTTGGTGAGGGAGAGCGATGAACGATACGGAGAATTTAGAGATCTTTGCGAAAGATTTCTTAAAACTACAAAAAGATAAATTTTTGCGTTTTTTGGAGCAAAATCGCGCTTGCTCCAAACTCACGATTAAAGTTTATAATTGGGCGATCGCCGAGGCGATAGAGGGCGTAAAAATTTATGAAAGCCGCCGCACTTTAGACTTTATGGCGTTTCGCGAAGCAATTTCGGATCAAAAACCGAATACGATCGCCAAAAAAGTAAGCGCGGTTAGATCGTTTTTATCGTTTTTGGAGTCGCAAAATTATAAATTTTATGTTAAGTCGTTAAATTCCGCGAAGACGCCCAAAGCTTTGCCGAAACCCGCTTCGCATAAACATATTTTAGAGGCGTTAAGCGAGTTAAATAAAGACGACGCGCTTTTAATAGAAGTTTTGTATGGTTTGGGTTTAAGAATTAACGAAGCGCGCACTTTGAAGATCGCGGACATCGGAGAAAAGTTCGCGCGCGTTATCGGCAAGGGCGCTAAAACGCGCCAAGCGCCGATTTTGCCGAAATTGCGCGAAAAAATTTCGGAATTTATAGCCGAAAGAGAGCCGAAAATCTATCTTTTTGAGGAGAAGGGCAGGGAATTAAGCGATAACAAAATAAGATATAAGGTTACAAAGGCGTTCGCGCGCGTCGGTTTGAAGGTAACGCCGCACCAATTGCGCCACGCTTTTGCCACTGAGACGTTAAACGGCGGTGCGTCAATCGCTGATGTGAGCGAAATTTTGGGTCATTCGCGGCTTGCGACCACCGAAATTTACACGAAACTTTCAAGCTCCAAAAAGCTTAAAAGTTATTTAGAGGCGCACCCGTTGTGCAGGAGCGAATAGAATTAGTTTTCATTCGCGAAAAATGAGTAAAAAGGATCGATTTTGATCGCAAAGATCATCGCTAAATCTTTGTTTCCGCTTTTGCGCGTGGCGTATGTCGGAATTTATCCGAAAGGGCGCGTGTGCGATCTGGCGGTAAAAATTTATCAAAATCGCAAATTGATTAAAGAAGAGAGGCGCGAATTTGAAATGCCGCGCGGCGCGCCGAGCCAAGCTATGGTTGAATACATTTTACGCCTTGAAAAGCGATATACATATTTGTATGTCGCTACGAGTTTAGCGAGCATAAATCAGGGTGTGATCCCCAGTACGGATACTGATTTTTTTAGGAAAATGCAGATTGAAACTGAAAATATCGTTAGTATAAGGACGGGCGAAAGATCGACGATCTACGGCAGCATTTTTGATATAGACGAAATACGCGAAAAATACGAGGAAGTCTACGGGATCGATTATATTTTTCCTACGGAATCTTTAATTGATTTTTCGCGTAGAAATATCAATTTGAATTTGCGCGAAGACGAGGCGTTCGCGATCCTTTTATATGATAAAAATTCCGCGACTTTGGCGATATATCAAGATGATATTTTCACATACAGCTCGCATATAATTTTCGACGAGGACGAAGACGCGTCGGAAAATTTGCCGCGCAATGATATTTCGGATATTTTCGAGAGCGAATTAGGCGATGATATTTTAGAAAGCGCGGAGCCGATTATGACCGCTTCCGCGACTGACGATTTTGGCTCGATTGAGGATTTGAACGACTTTATCGCGTCGGACGACTCTTCGAATTTTGATAATTCCGCCGCAAATGAGCTAGCCGTGATTGAAGATACCTTGCCCGAAATGGATTTGGCGGACGACGCGCGGCAGTCTAACATTCGCCGCGATATGTTGTTGTTTAGCTTCCTTAAAAATTCGTTTTCCGACTTTTATAAAAACGAAAATTTCTATAGTGATTTTGTGGAAAAAATTGCTATTTTGGATACTGAAAATTTTGCAAAAAGCGTGGCGGAATTTGTAAAAAAGGAATTGGCGATCGAGCCTATAATTTTGCCGATAGAAATTCCTACAATGCTGTGTGATTTAGCATACGAGGAGGCGGCGTTATGAGCAGATCATTTATTGCCGCGAGAAATAAATATCTATTAGGCACAGATACTAAAATGTGGCTGTTATTTTTGGGCTTGACCGCGTCAATTTTCGCGGTGGTTCACGCTACGGTTTTTTCAGTGGTTTCTATTCAAACCGCGCAGATAAACTCATTAAGAGACGAGCGCAAAAGTTACGAGGTGAAAATTGAAAAATTAATTCGCTTAGGCGAAGAGATCGCGCTGGATATTGACGCCGCCGATCGCGTGCTGGCGCGAAATGTGCTACTAAAAGATAGTTTAATAAATATAATGGAATTAGTGCCCGAGCATATATATTTAACTAGTATGGAAGCGACTGAAAACTCGTTAAGATTAAAGGGCTATACGCCGAGTTTGGATATATATAACTTTTTGCTAAAGCCCCCGTTAGAGTCTATATTTTCAAAGTCGTCGGCATCATTTGTGCCGAATGAAAATGGCTGGTTTGCTTTTGATAGCCTGAGCGTAATGGACGAAAAAGAAAGATTGTTCTATGGCGATGAAAGATAAAACGACGACTAAACAGAATAGATTTGACTCGACAAAAGCATCGCTGTTTATTATATTCGCGGTAATTTTTATAGTCGCGCCGATGATATATTTCGTGTTTGTGCCTGATATCCGTAAATTAAAATTTTCGGTGATGACAAAAGAGCGCACAGAGATCACTCTTTCGCAAACGCGCGCGGAAGCGCAATTACAAGAGGCGAATTTAGCCGAAACGCGCGCTACAAATTTGCAAATTTTGAACCGTTTAAGAGCGAAATTCTCGACAGATTTATTTCATAAAGAAATTTCTAAATTTTTCTCCAACGCGGAGATTAAAAAGTTAAACGAAAAACCGATCAAACACAAAACTTTGCCGAATGTTGAATACGACAACTATTCAATTGAGGCGGAGCTAAAAGAGCCGAATAACTTTTATGATTTTGCCGATTTTTTGAAAAATTACGGCAACATAATTGAGCTCTCGCTGCCGTTTCAAATTAACGCCGATTCAGCGCACCTATTGAAGTGGGATTTCATAATCCGCGTCTATTATGCGAAAGAAGAGCAGGGCGCGGAATGATCCTATTAACGCGCCGGCGGCGATAAATGCGCGCTTTTTTTGGGCTTATTATTAACGCTTGCAAAAGCTTATTGCCGATCTTATTTGTAATAGCGTTTTTTCAAATTGTCGTATTCGGCGGCGCGCCCGAAAATCTCCCGTCAATCACGATCGGAATGTTGATCGTTGTGCTTGGGATCGCGCTTCTTTTGCAAGGTCTTGAAATCGGCGTATTTCCAATCGGCGAATCCCTCTCAGACGAGCTCACTAAAAAGGGCAATATTTATCTGTTGCTTTTGTTCGGCTTTTGCTTGGGTTTCGCCGCCGTCATCGCCGAGCCCGCTCTGATCGCGGTCGCAGAGCAAGCGCAAGAGATCAGCGGCGGCAGAATGAACGCGTTTACGATCCGCCTTGTGATCGCTCTCTCGGTTGGCGCGGTTATCACGATCGGGGTTTTAAGAATTGCGCTTGGCTTGCCAATAATTTACTTTATGGCGGCGGGTTATACGATTATCGTTTTGATTAGTTTTTTCGCGCCCAATGAAGTCCTTTCGCTCGCGTACGACAGCGGCGCGGTAACGACAAATGTCGTAACGGTGCCTCTGATCGCGTCTTTCGGCGTGGGTCTTGCGGGGGCGATCAGAGGGCGCGATACCTTGCAAGACGGGTTTGGTTTGGTCGCGACCGCGCTTTTAGCGCCCACTATTAGTTTGCTTTTATACGGGATCGTGGCGTACAGCGGCGGCGATTCGTCTACAATAGACGCAGTTTCTTTGGAAGCCGCGGCGCGCGCGCAAGAGCCGAACGAAGCTAAGATCGTTACCCTCGCGCCGTTCTACGAACTTTTGGGAATGTTCCGCGATGTATTTCCGATAATCGCGGTGGTATTATTCTTTCAATTCGTTATTCTGCGCCGTCCGCTCGCCCGCGCCCACCACATCGCGGGCGGTTTCGTAATGGTAATTTGCGGGCTCTACGCGTTTGTCGTTGGGCTCAAACTTGGGCTCTTTCCGATCGGAACAGCAATGGCGGAGCAGTTAATTGAGCCTGATCGCGCGCGGATTTTTGTGTATTTGTTCGCCTTTGCGCTGGGTTTTGCGGCGACAATGGCTGAGCCTGCGCTTATTGCCGTGGGCAAACAAGCTGAAGAAGCCGCGCGCGGGCAGGTTAAAGCTGGAGTTTTGCGTATAATGGTCGCACTAGGCGTGGCGATTGGGATCGCGGTTGGCGCGCACCGAATTTTGAGCGGCGATTCTATGCGGCTCTTTGTGGCGGCGGGATTTATACTTGTGAGCGTTTTGGCGTATTTCACGCCGCGCTATATTGTCGCGCTGGCGTTTGATTTAGGCGGAGTGGCGAGTAGCGTGATTAGCGTGCCGCTCATTACGGCGCTTGGGATCGGATTAGCGAAGGGGATAGAGGGTCGCAGTCCGCTTATGGACGGCTTTGGTCTGCTTATATTCGCCTCGTTTTGTCCCGCAATCTCGGTGATGAGCTATGTGCTCTTTGAGGAGTGGCGCGCCGCCAAAACCTCTAAAAAAGAAGAAAAGAAAGAAAATGAAACAACTAAACCCGAAACGAAAACAACTTCCGGAAAGGAGCTTTTAGATGAAGCTTTGGACATTGATCGCGCCTATTAAATCGCCGCGTTCCTACGCGATAACGGACGCTTTGCGTCCTATCGCTAAACGAGCGGACGATCGCGGTAAGCGCGGAGCGAGGCAAGCGGCGGCAATAAGCGGAGCAAGCGGTTTTACTGCTTGCGATAACGCGCAAATCGCCGAAATAAATTCGGCAAAGGAGCTATTGTCATGAAATTTTCAGCGTTAGTCGCGGTTCTAGCGATTGAGTTAGAAGAAAAAGCGATCAAAATTGCCAAAGAGGCGGGCGCGCAAGGGGTTACGATCCTTTCGGCTCGCGGAATTGGCGCGGAGGAGAAGAAAATTTTCTTCGGACTCACCTGCGAAGGGGCGCAATCCCTGCTGTTGTTTGTATTGGAGCGCAAACTTTCGGTGCAAGTTCTAAAAGCCCTCGCCACGGAGTTAGACCTCAAAAACGACTCCAAAGGAGTGATTTTCACCTTGCCATTAGAGCACATCGTAGGTATAGACCAACTCCAAATAAGGCGTTTTGAACAGCGCATAAAGGAAGAGATATGAAAGAGACAAGCCTGTTAGTCAAGGATATTATGGTGCGCGAGGTCGTGATGGTTTCGCCGTTCGCGACTCTGCGCGAGGCGATGGCGCTTTTAAACAAGCACAAAGTCAAGTCGCTTGTAATGGACAAGCGCCACGAGCACGACGCCTACGGCATTTTGACCTACACGACTCTTTTGCATACGATCGTGGCGGAGGAGGGCGATATTGACCTCATAAACGTCTATGATGTCGCGGCAAAACCTGTGCTTACGGTAAGCCGCGAGCTGGAAATTAAGCACGTCGCGAAGATGATGGTGAATATGCGCATACGTCGTATAGTCGTTACAGTCAACAACAAGATTGAAGGGTTGATTACAATGGACGACATCGTGGGGGCGATCTTAAAATCCGTGGAAGAGTGATCTTTTGACGAAATTTCGCTACACTTATAGCTGGTTTTGACTTTGCTTGAAGGATACGCTATGGTGGATAACCTAGAAGGCAAGATTAAAGAGATTTTGGAGAAGGTCTTGGATATGCCCATTGACCCGTCGACCGCCGCGCAAGGCGTTACCCCCAATTGGGACGAGTTGCGCCACCTTGAAATTATTATGGAGATTGAAGATCGCTTAGGGGTGATGTTCAACCACGAGGAGAGCGCGCAACTTACGAGCTTTAAGGCGATCTTAGAGAAACTCCAGAAAGAGTTAAAGTAATTTAAGGCGCGATTGTTGCGCTCGCAACCAATCGCCCCCTCGTTACGATGGGGGCTTTACGATCGGTTTTAAGCTAATTTAAGCAGATTTTTCTCCGCCGCGGCGATTAACTTCGCGTCCGCGCGATCCGCAAACGCCGATCCCGCGATTGCGCGCATTTGCACCCGTTGTTCCTCAAAGATAAATTCCGTGTTGTTTAACACTTCCGCGATTTTCGCCGCGTGGCGCTCCGTGCCCTCTTGGGTAAATTCGTCCGTCAAAATAGCCAGCTGGCAAGCGTCGATCACAAAAAATCTCGACTCGTGGTGAAAGAGTTTATTCGCCACGCTCGCCGCCTCGCGCGTCATAAAAGCATTCGCCGCCAAAAATCTCGCGGGCGAGCCAGCGTCGTAAAATAGCCCGATAATAATCAGCCCATAGGTATGTTTGCCGTCAAGGTAAGTCTCCAAAGCGTGCCTGTTTTCAAGCCCTGTGGCGTGATCGTGGGCAAGCGGCGGCAGAATCTTGGTGTGCGCTAGGCGCATATGATTCGCCAGATCGTCAATCTCCGTCAAACCTGTAGGCTCTACGCGCGGCACATTCGGATCGCCGAGCCGATACAAAAAGCGCGAGACAATGTCCAGCGGGCGCACGATTCCCTCCGCCAAAAGCCGCGTGTCGCGCATCGCTTTCAACGCGGCGATAACATAAAAGAGCAGGGTGAACGCCACGACTCCAGCGGCGATCAAAAGTATGAGATCGCGCACTTTGGCGGCTTCGTCCGAATTAGCGTCCATATGCGATCCCGAAATCACGGCAAGCGGCAGGTTCTCTACGCGATCGTGCATTAAATTGTATTCGCCTATAGTTTTAGGCTCGTCTTTGACGTTCGCGCTCTGGCTTGCGAGGTATTCGCGCAGATCAAAGTTTTGGGGCAGGGAGCCGGCGATAATTTTTTTGTTCGCGGTATCTACGATCGCCAAAAAGCCGTCCTTTTTATCATAGACGCTTTTCAGAATATCCGCGAAAAATTCTGGCGTTAACTCAAACCCCGCCGAACCGATCAGGCGATCGTTGGAGAATATCGGCGCGGCGACGATCGGATTGCCGCCATTAACGCGCAGCCGCCATTGTTTGCGCGGGTTTTTGCGGAAGTGCTCGTAGAGCGAAATATCGCGCGTGATATTAAAGTCGCCTTGCCAATCCGCCAGCGATTTCACAGGCGGGTAGAGCAAGATCATCGGATCGTCTATATACACAAACCCCGTACGCACAAATTGCGACTTCGCCGCCGTCTCCAAAATCGGCTCCATTAAGGAGAGACGCGCCATTTTGCGGCGCGATTCTTCGTAGCCATCTACATCGGCGAACAATGTCGCGGGTTCGCCGCCGGGTTTGTTGCGATGCAAACCGCCCTCTTTGCTGACATTTATATAGTGGCTGTATCTGTTGGAATATGAAAAAATTTGCCCCGCTTCGGTAGCGAGAGATAACGCCAGATCGCCTATTGCTCCCAGTCGGTCATTCAGAGTTGTTTTCGCCGAGTGCGCCAAGCTCGCGTCCATCTCCGCGGTGAGCGCGTCATAGTGCGCGCCGTAAAAGCCCGCTCCATAAATCGGCAATATGGTAATCAAGATCGCAAGCGGCAATGTGCCTAACACAAAACATAAAATTAGTAAAGTCCGCGTGTGTGCCGCGATCATTGAAGCGATTGTGCGCATTTAGCCGCCTTTAGAAATAAATTCGCGTGATTTTAAAGTTAAATACCTTAAAGAGCGAAAAAGCCTATAATTCGGAATAAAACGCCGTGTAATTTAGAAGCTTTGCCCAAGAAGTTAAAAGGAGTTCAAAATGACAAAAACAGAAAAAAGCGTCTTGAACAAGTTTTTATTACTTCACGCGGGATCGTTAATTATATTTCTCTCGCTGATAATTTCGGGCGGTTACCGCTACAACTCCCAGCAAATTCACCGCGCCGAACGCTCGGAGTTGCGCGCGATAGTCTATGCGTTTAGCGGCGCGGCGCGGCGCGGCGAATTGCCCTCCGATGATGTGGAGTGGATATTTTTCGACGAAGATGGCGAAAAGCTCGGCGGCAACTTTAATCTAGAGGATATGGACGCGGTGATCGCGGAAGTTTCGCAGGGCGGCGAAAATTTTTTGATGGGCGAAGACTACAACTACCTGTTTTTCCGCTTTCCGCCGCGATTTTTTGAGAATTTTAACACGGAAATTTTCGACGATACGAATATAGACTTTGATAAAGATTGGTTTTTTATGGTGCGCGCGCCGATTGACAAAGAGACGTATTCAAGGCTTTTTTGGGCGCACGCGGCGCTGGCGATCGGGGCGTTTATATTTTTTATGGGCGTCGGCTTTTTCTTAACGCGCCTCTTTTTACGCCCTTTGCGCTGCGCGATTGAGAGAATGGATCGCTTTATTAAAGACACCACGCACGAGATCGCCACTCCGATTACCGCGATGCTTATGAGCATTGAGGGACTCTCGCGCGAAAATTTGACGGAGCGCGACGCGAAACGGCTGACGCGCGTTGAGGCGGCGGCTAGGAGCATAAAGGCGATCTATGACGATCTAGCGTTTTTGTTGGCTGATCGCGCGAGTTTGAAAGAGCGCGAATGTCGTTTGGAACAAGTTGATGTGGGTGAGTTGGCGCGCGAAAGGGCGGAATTTTTTGAGCCGATCGCGAGGGCGCGCGGAATTACGATAGAAGTTTTGGTCTCGGATTTCAAAAAGCCGCTAACCGATCGCGGCGAGATGTCGCGCGTACTGGATAATTTGATAAGCAACGCGATCAAATACAATAAACAAAACGGGATCGCGAGGATTGTGGTGGCGGGAAATCGCGTGGCGGTTGAGGACGAAGGCAAGGGCGTTCCCGCGGATGATCGCAAGCGGATTTTCACGCGATTTACTAGGCTTGACGAGGCGCAGGGCGGTTTTGGTTTGGGACTCAATATCGCGCAGCTTTTGTGCGAGCGGGCGAAAATGAAGATCGCGGCGGAGGATTGCGAGGGCGGCGGCGCGAGGTTTGTGGTGAGCTGGGATTGAGCGGCAAAATATAGTAGCTAAACAGAGTTGTCAAAAAACTTTCAATCTTGCTATTTCTCGCCGCCACAACTGGTATTGATATAGGAGCTTTAGGCTTTATGAAACCATACGCGGAGCGTAAACTACAAGGGCAATTTATGACTTCAGGGCTATTAGCTCACGAATACCTCCCTATCTTACAAATGATATTCACAGTTATTATTATCTCCGTCTCTTGGCTTTTGGCGTTACTCGCGATCACAACTGCCAATATGCGTTATATCTTTATGTTCTTCTGGTTGCTCCTTAGCTTAGTCTTGTGGCTCGTTATAGCTTCCGTCTTTAACTTTATCTTTGATATTGAGCTAGGAAAAGCGATAAAAAATGTTATATACAACGTCAATACCGGCGGTTACAGCATACTCTACAAATCCGCTATAGACGAAACAGTCGGCAAGAAACTAGGTATGCTTGGCTATCTATGCTGGTTAATACCAGTATTGGCGTTTGGATTAGCGAAAGGCAGTGAAA
>JAITUT010000085.1 GCA_031286325.1 Helicobacteraceae bacterium | reverse complement strand
GCGCCGATTGTGAGCGCGACCGTAGCGTCCATATTTTTGCTGAATGTCAGCGTGAAAAACGCTGGAACAAGGTGCAGATCGGCTACAAGCGAAGACGCCATAAGCTCGGCAGCCAAGAGGTTTCGCACGCCGATTTTTAAGAGCGTGGAGACGAGATTTACGCAGGTTGCGATGTAGAGATAAACGGGATCGTTGTGGTATAGAAACCCCGCCGCCGTAGTTAAGCTCATCAGCGTAAAAAATACATATATTACCTTACCCCAATCCATAGCCGCTCCTTTTGCCTCGCAATTACCCTCGCATTGTAGCGATATTTTTTTTAGCCAAAGGGGGGTATAATGCGGCGATTTCGCGCCAAATTTTGGAGGAAGTGGTGAAAAAAAACTATCGCCCTAATGTAGCCGCCGTAGTTTTATCCAGCGAATATCCCGAAGCTACGCGCATTTTGATCGCGGAGAGGAGCGATATTAAGGGCACGTGGCAGTTTCCGCAAGGCGGAATAGACGATGGCGAAGACCCCCAAACCGCGCTATTTCGCGAACTTGGCGAAGAGATTGGCACGAGCGAAGCTGAAATTATCGCCGAGTATCCCGATTGGGTCAGTTATGATTTTCCAAGCAATGTCGCGAAAAAGATGTATCCATTTGACGGGCAGACGCAAAAGTATTTTCTAGTGCGCCTCAAAGATAGCGCGGCGATCAATATCGCCACAAGATCGCCCGAATTTTCGCAATACAAATTCGCGCCGATTGAGGACGCGATACGCCAAGTTTCGTTTTTCAAACGCCCGATTTACAAAAAAGTGATTTATTACTTCAAAAAGCAAGGGTATTTGTAACCCAAAATGCTCAAAATAAATTTATTACAAAGATACATCATCTCTATTTACATAAAAAACACCGCGCTCGTCGCGGCGGCGTTAATGGTATTTTTTGTGGGCAACGATCTAATCAACAATTTAGGATCGCTCCCGGATTCGGTGAACCTCGTATTTTTATACGCGCTCTTTCGCCTCGCGAAGTCGCTGGAAGTCGTCCTGCCGCTCTCGCTAATTTTCGCGGCGATCCTCACGCAAACCGCGTTAATCCGCCAAAACGAGCTCGTAGCCGCGCATAGCTTAGGAGCTTCGCGCGGCTTGATTTTGGGGGTACTATTTGGCGCGTCGCTTATAATCAGCTTAGCTTTTATCGCGCTTCAAGCTACGCAATTTGCGTATTTGGGCGATTACGCCGAGTCAATCCGCAAACGCGGCGCGGTTGAATCGGTTACAAAAGACCTATTTATCCGCTACGACAACCGATTTATTTTCATACGCGAGTTAAAGCCGTTGCAAAACGAGGCGATCGGAATAGATGTTTTGGAGATCAAAAACGGCGATCTCGCGCGTCAAATCAGCGCGAAAAGAGGCGTTTTTGACGGCGACGAATGGTTGCTCAAAGAGATTACGATCGTTCATAAACCGCCCGTTACCGCGCTGGGCGGCGCGGGATCGCGCGTGGAGCGACTGGAGAGTTTAAGGGAGCTTTCAGGTTTCCGTCCCGATGTAATGGAGACGATCTACGAGCAAAAGATCGGTTACAACATCACGGACGCGGCGCGCGCCTTGCGCCTTTTCGCCGAGCAGAGCGTCAATACCGAGCGTATTCGCGCCGTTTTATACGCGGCGATCGTGATACCGCTCTTTTCGCCGCTCTTCGCCGCGATTTTGGCGGTGTTCTCGCCAATTTCGCCGAGGCTTTATAACGTCGCGATCTTTTCGTCCCTCGCGGTTTTGGGCGCGTTGGTCGCGTGGGGGGCGTTATACGCGCTGGCGCAAGTTGCCAGAAACGGCGCGACTCTGCCTGAAATCGCGCTGCTTTTACCCTTTGCGATCTCATCAATCGCTACGATCTATATTGTGCGGCGCGCGACTATTACTTTATAGCGTTTTTCGCGCGAAATTATTTCGTAATTTTTGAATATGTTTTTGAGTGTGTTTTCGTATGGTAATTTCTCATTTGCCACCATATATAAAACCGCGTTAATTTTTAGTGAATTATACGCCGAATTTATGAATGAAATTCCAAGCGAAATATCTTTAATGTTTTCGCTATGAAAGGGCGGGTTCATTACAATAAAATCAAAGTGATTTTTGTAGATAATTTTCGTAGCGTCGTTCCAGATAAATTTAGCTTTATTTGAAATGATCGCCATTTGCGCCAAATTAAGCGCGGAATAATCGCTTTCTATTAAAAAAATTTCTTTGATTTTAACGTTTGTTTTTAATAACTCGCCGCTTAAATATCCGAAACCCGCGCCGAAGTCGCCTACAATTCCGTGTATTTCGCGACTCTTAATCGCCTCTATTAAAACTTGCGATCCCGCGTCAATTTTATCCGCGCTGAAAACTCCGCTTTTCGCGTAATAATCGCCGAATTTTTTAATTTCGCCGAATTTCAAAAATTCGTTTAATTTATTTTGATCGCAAGGCAAATTGTTTTTTCGCGCCGCGAAAATGCCGCAATGAAATTTATTAAATGTTTCTCCGCCGCCGAAAATTTGCGCGGCGTTTTTAATAACGCTCTTCGCGCCGATCGCATTATGAGCGGCGATCAAAAACACTCCGTTTTCGGCTAATAAATTAAAACTTTTAGCGATATGAAAAGAGTTTAGTTCTTTATATTTTTCCGCGATCAAAATGATATTTTGAAATTCATCTTCAAGGGTCGCGTTATAAACATTAAAACCGTTATTTTTTAACTCGGTGAATTTCACAAAATCGCGCTGAAAAAGCGTGAGATTTTCGCTTGCGATCTCGCTCAAATTAACAAGCGCGTCGCAAAATTTCGCGCCGAAAATTGCGGTTTTGCCGCGATTTAAGCTCGCAAAACCGCGCTCAATCGCCCAAATCAGAGTCTCAAATTCGTTTGCCATAAAGAATTTTAACATTGCTACAATTCGCGAAAAATTCGGCTAAAAGGCAAAAGCGGTGCAGAAATACGAAGCGCAGAAAATAGAGGAAAAGTGGCGGAAAATTTGGGAAGAGCAGGGCGTTTTTGAGCCGATCGCGTCTGAAAGCAAAGCGGGCAAAAACGGCGCGAATCAAAACCTAAAAAAATATATCCTATCAATGTTTCCATACCCCAGCGGGCGAATCCATATGGGGCACGTGCGCAACTACGCGATCAGCGACGCCTTCGCCCGTTACTATCGCGCGCAAGGCTTTGATGTGTTGCACCCTATGGGCTGGGACAGCTTCGGAATGCCCGCTGAAAACGCCGCGATCAAACACAAAATCCACCCGAAAAAATGGACTTACGACAACATTGATCAAATGCGCGCCGAATTAAAACGTTTGGGATTTAGCTTCGCGTGGGATCGCGAGTTCGCTACAAGCGATTCGCTCTACACCAAGCACGAGCAGGCGTTATTTATTGACCTTTGGAATTTGGGACTCATAGAGCGGCGCGCGGGGTTACTAAATTGGTGTCCGAACGATCACACGGTATTGGCAAACGAGCAAGTGATAGACGGCAAGTGCTGGCGGTGCGACGCGCCCGTTGAACTCAAAGAAATGGGGCAGTATTACCTGAAAATCACGAAATACGCCGCAGAATTGCTCGCCGATCTAAAAAAATTAGAAGGCAAGTGGCCTCCGCAAGTATTGACAATGCAAGAGAATTGGATCGGCAAGAGCGAGGGTTTGGAGTTTGAATTTGCTTTGGAAGAAGGCGCAAGAGCGCGGCTTGTCGGCGCATTCAAAGGATTTTCGGTATTCACAACTCGCGCCGATACGATCTGCGGCGTTACTTTCGCGGCTTTGGCGCCGGAGCACGAGATTGTCCGCGCGTTGCAAAAGTCCGCCGCGCTTGACGCGGGCGCGATCAAATGGCTTGAAAATTTGCAGCGAATCTTGCCGCGCGATCGCGGATCGCTAGAAAAAGAGGGAATTTACTTAGGTATTGACGCTTTGCACCCGATCACGGGCGCGAAAATCCCCGTCTGGTGCGGCAATTATGTGCTGGCGGAATACGGTAGCGGCGCGGTGATGAGCGTGCCTGCGCACGATGAGCGCGATTATGATTTCGCGAAAAAATATAATTTACCGATCGTGAATGTGGTTAAGCCAATCGCGGGCGAAGCGCCTGAGGGCGCGGCTTTTACCGAATACGGCGCGGTCTTTAACAGCGGCGAAATTGACGGATTAACGAGCGCGGAGGCGAAAATTAGGATCGCGCGCGATTTTGAAAAACGCAAAATCGGCAAAGCCGTAACCAATTATAAACTCAAAGATTGGGGAATTTCGCGCCAGCGGTATTGGGGCGCGCCGATTCCGTTTGTGATCTGCGATCGTTGCGGGATTGTGCCCGAAAAGAAAGAAAATTTGCCG
Organism: Helicobacteraceae bacterium; assembly: GCA_031286325.1. Classification (GTDB taxonomy): domain Bacteria; phylum Campylobacterota; class Campylobacteria; order Campylobacterales; family SZUA-545; genus JAIRNH01. The sequence continues at coordinate 13,506 of JAITUT010000085.1, read as the reverse complement.
ATTCTTTTACCTGACGACATCGAAATTACCGGCGAGGGAAACCCGCTCGAAAAACACGCGAAATTTCGCGAGGCTGTCTGCCCCAAATGCGGCGGCAAGGCGTTTCGCGAGACTGATACTATGGATACTTTCGTGCAGTCTAGTTGGTATTTTTTGCGCTACGCGACGCCGCGCGAGTTGTGGGAAAAATGCGCCTTCGACCCTGCGTCTGCGCGGCGTTTTATGCCCGTTGATCTCTATATCGGCGGCATTGAACACGCGATCTTGCACCTCTTATACGCGCGGTTTTTCACGAAAGCGTTGCGCGACGCCGGTCATTTGGAGTTTGACGAACCATTCGCCGCGCTTTTAACGCAAGGAATGGTGCTAAAAGACGGCGCGAAGATGAGCAAATCCAAAGGAAATGTCGTCGATCCCGATGAAATGGTCGCGCGTTTCGGCGCGGACTCGGTGCGGCTCTTTATATTGTTTGCCGCGCCCGCCGCGAAAGAATTGGAGTGGAACGATAATGCTTTAGAGGGGTGCTATCGTTTTATAAACCGCTTGTGGAATAATGCCGAGAAAGCCTCTGATCGCGCGGTTTCGTTAGATGTCGCCTTGCTGAACGCCGCCGAAAAAACCGCGCGCCGCAAAGTCTATGAGGCAGTTTTGAAAGCCGGCGAAGTTTTTGAAAAAACTTACGCCTTTAATACGTTGATCGCCGCTTGTATGGAGGCGTTAAACGCGCTTAGCGATCAGAAAAACGCCGCGATCTGGCGCGAGGGTTACGGCGTTTTGCTCGCGCTTTTGGAGCCGATTGCGCCGCATATCGCCTGCGAATTAAGCGAAATTTTATTTGATAGCGCGAATTTGAATCGGATCACAATTCCTGACGGCGTTTTTGAGCAAGATGAAATTACCTACGCGATCACAATCAACGGCAACCGCCGCGCCGATTTCGCCGCGCCCGCCACCGCAAATGACGCGGAAATTATCGCGCTGGCGAAAAAGACTTTAGGCGATCGCTTGAAAGGCGAGATCGTGAAAGAAATTGTAGTGCCTAAAAAACTTGTGAATTTTGTGGTGAAATAATGACCAATCGGCAAATTCGCGAAATTGAGGCTATAAAGGCGGTCGCCTCCGCATTGACGATCGCGCTCACGATCGCGCTCGCCGCCTTCTTCGCCGCGACCCATTATATTCTCGTCAATTTCGCTACAATGAGGGAGGATATAAAAACATTATTGATTTTAGGCGCGGTTTTGCTTTTACTCATAATGTTTGTATCGGATATTAGTTTTGAAGACAGGAAAAGGAGGGCGCAGATGAAAATGACGATCTTTATTGTCTCCGCGACGTCTCTCTTTGCGGAAATGACGCCTCTTTGGGTTTTCAAAACGCGCAAAATTATTTTAAGCTGACTTGCGAAATGACAAAAGTTATACCCGTCCTCTTGATCGCGCTATTTTTAGTCTCCTGCGGCTATCGCCCCGCGTCTTATTACACGGCAAACGCCCTTGACGGCAACGTTTTTGTGGATATTAAAATCGATCGCAATGATCCGCAGAGCGGTCCCGTGCTGATAGACGCCTTAAATACCGCCGTAGTTTCGCGTTTTGGCAAACGTCTCGCCCCGCGCGAAGCCGCCGCCACGAAAATTCTGGTTGAGAGCGGTACTTACGGCGTAAGATCATTGCAAAGAGACGAAAACGGCTTTACGATCCTATACCGCAGCAGCGTCTTAATGAATGTGGTTGTGAATAGCAGCCGCCTTACAGACGCCAAATTTTCCGTGAGCGGACAGCACGATTTCGCCACCGAGTCCAGCAGCGTTCTTAGCGACACGATGCGGAATACGGCGGCGCGCGAGGCGGCGTTGAAAGCGTTGGATATGCTTTTGGCGCGCCTTGTGCTTTTGGGCGAGGACCTATCAAGCGGCGCGATTGACGCCGCAGACCAAAACGCGAGCGAGTGATGTCATTAAACGATACGATCAAGAATGTTTTCGCGCATTTTCGCGAGACAAAGGAGCCGATTACTCCTGAAAATTACCAGCGCGTTTTTTGCGCCGAGGCGAAAAAGTTGGGGCTCAATTTGCCTGAATGTAACTTTATAGATCGCGCGCTAGAGAAACTTTCGCCTATTTTGCGCCGCCAAGCGGAGACTTATAGGATTCGCACCGCCGAAGAGCTGATGATCTTTTTGACGACTCAATTAAACCGCGCGCCCCAAGGCGATAAAAGCACGACGGCAAATTCAGTGATTCTCTTGCGCAAATTACTCTTAATTTTAGAGGCTTTACCGCACAAAACTTTATCGGCGGAGGCGAAGTTCGCGTTAGGGCGCGATCTCGCGCATCCGTTAATTTTACAGAACGAAGCGGCGCGCTGGACAGCGATTCAACACGATCTGGATTTAAGCGAATTTTCAGCGCAAACTCATTTGGTCGCGCGGCAACAAAAATTAGAGAGTTTGATGCGTGAATTTACGGAAGCGTTGCAGGCGCACAGCGAGGAGAGCGTAAATTTTGGCAAGTTGTTCGCGGGCGAAGTCGCCAAAAAGTTTGATAAAAATTCTGCGGTAACAAGCGATATTTTAAGCGAAATTAAAGGTATGTTTTCGGCTTACGCGGCTTCTTTGAACGATCGCGCAAAGACAATTTCCGCGTTGCAAAACAGAGTTTCGACGCTGGAAAGCGAATTGCAAAGTTCGCAAAAGGAAGCGCGGCGCGACGCGGTTACAAACGCGCCGAACCGCCGCGCGATGAATGAAGCGTTAAAGCGGTATGAGGGCGCGTTCGCGGCGGAGAAAAAAGAGTTCGCGATCATATTTTTTGAGATTGATAATTTCACAAATCTTTTGGCGCAAATTGGTATCGCGAGCGGCGAGGAGGTTTTGGAGATCGCGGCGGGGTATTTTACCTCTAAAATGCCTACGGGCGCGGAGTTTGGACACTATTTGGAGCGCACATTTCTCTTGCTTCTCGTGGTGGAGAGCGAAGCTGTGCTCGCCTTGTTTCTGGAAAATTTGATCAAAAAAATGGCGACGAAAAAGTTTATTTACGGAAACAGATCGTTTAATGTTACTTTAAGCGCGGGTTTCGCGATGAGATCAAAGTTCTACTCGCCTGAGGAGGCTTTGGCGGCTGCGGATATGGCTCTGCGCAGGGCGAAGCGAAGCGGCGGGAATATGGCGCGCGGCGCTTAAAATTTATGAAACTTAAAAAATTTTTGGACGAAAAAGGCGAAATTTATAAAGATATTAATGTAGATCGCATTAAAATTTTTTGGCGCGAAAACAAGGCGAAATTTAATTATAAACCAGTTGCGCAAATTGTCGGCACAAACGGTAAAGGATCAACCGGAAGGATTCTTGCGATAGCGGCGTTAAAAGGAGGCTTAAACGTAGGTCATTTTACTTCGCCGCATATATTTGATTTCAGCGAGAGATTTTGGCTAAACGGCGATATTGTAAATAGCGAAATTTTAGATGAAACTCACGATATAGTTTTGGGTAAAATCGGCGAAAACGCCGCTAGCGATCTGAGTTATTTTGAATATACTTGTATTCTTGCGATTGAGTTATTTTCAAAGTGCGATCTGATAATTTTAGAAGCGGGACTCGGCGGCGAATTTGACGCTACAAGCGTATTTGATCAAAAGTTATTGTTGGTAACGCCAATCGCTTTTGATCATCAAAATTTTTTAGGAAATACTATTAAAGAGATCGCGGCTACAAAGTTAAAAGCCGCTGGATCGGATATTATTTTAGCAAAACAAGAATTTAGCGAAGTTTATATGATCACGGAGATGATCGCGAAAGAGAGAAAGATAAATGTTTTCAGAGCCGAAAATCTCTCGCCCGATTTAGAAAATTTTGAAGATCAAAATTCGCCAAAATTTATGGCGATCAATCGCCAGCTTTCATTCGCCGCCGCGCAAAAATTAAACATTAAAACCGATATTAAAGAATTTCTCATTTCGCCGCTATTTGGGCGTATGTCGCAAATCGCGCCGAATATTATATTAGATGTCGGGCATAACGAGCAGGCGGCGAGGACGATCGCCTGCGAATTGGCGGCGAAAGGCGCGCAAGTTAATTTAATCTATAATTCATTTCTTGATAAGGATTTTTCGGCGGTTTTAACGGCGCTTAAGCCTGTTGTTAAAAGGTGTTTCATTATTGCCGTGAATAGCGAGCGGATCGCTAAAAAAGCCGATTTGGAGCGTGTTTTGGCGCGAGAAAACATTGAATTTGCCGATTTTAACGGTGATTTGAAGCAGAGCGAGGATTATTTAGTGTTTGGCAGTTTTAGCGTGGCGGAAACATTTATGAAATTTTATCGCGGGGGCAAACTCGCGGCGAATACTCCCGCGCGCGAAACTTTTGAGAGCGGCGAAGATGCGCAATAAGACCACAATCACCTTAACAACCCTGAACGGATCGCGTAGTTTCACGATCGGCGGTAGCGTCCGCGCGACTCTTTCGTATGTCGCGATCGCGGTTTTAATACTATTTACGATCGGCGGCTTTGTAATTTATTCGCTTACGCAGGAATTAGACAACTTTAACCGCCTCAAAGAGCAATACAAAACGCTTTTGCAAGACGCGAACGGCGGCGCGAAGCCGCTTGACTCCAACGAATCGGCATTGGCGGAAAACAGCGCGGACGCTGAAAGCCAGTCCATATTGCCATTTGTGCCGTTTTCAAAAAAACCCGAACGCTCCAAAGAGGAGCTTAACGCAACCGAAGAGGGCGACGAGCCTATTGTTAAGCGGGTTGATACTTCGCAGATTAGCTCTGTTGAGCGATCTTTAATGTTGCGCTTGATCCCAAGCGGTATGCCGATAGAAAATCGCGGGACGACAAGCATTTTCGGTTGGCGTATTCACCCGCTCCGCTACACCCAGCGCGAGTTTCACACAGGGATTGATATGCGCGCTACGATCGGGACGAATGTCTATTCTACTGCGGACGGATTTGTAGAGGTTACGCGCAGCACGCCTACGACTGGCTTTGGCAATGTGATCACACTCTCGCATTATTACGGCTTTAAGACGCTTTACGCGCACCTTAATAAGATATTGGTGCGGCAGGGCGATTTTGTGAGAAAAGGACAGTTGATCGCCCATTCAGGAAACTCTGGCTATTCTAACGGTCCGCATTTACATTATGAAGTGCGGTATTTGGGTAAGCCTCTCGAACCCAACAGTTTTATGGAATGGGATTTGAAGAATTACGATTCGATTTTCAACAAGGAGAAGATAGTCCAATGGGATTCAGTGGTAAAGGGGGTAGCATGGCAGTTGACACTTCTGGAACAACTATCGTTGCAAAGGGAACCAAAATTACAGGCACCATCGAAATTGAGTGCAAGTTCCATATCGACGGGCAAGTAGAGGGCACGATCAGATCGTCAAATACGGTTATGATCGGATCGTCTGGAAGTATTAAAGGCGAGATATTCGCAGAAAAGCTCGTGGTGGGCGGCGAATTAGACGGCAACGCGGATTGCTCCAATGTGGAGATTTTAGCGGGCGGCAAGATGAACGGCGATCTCGTGTCGTCCAACTTGATTATTGAATCAAACGCGATCTTTGAGGGTTACAGCAAAATCCGCGTAGCCGGCGGCGGCGGGGGCAGTATCAAAAAGGCGGCGGCGGGCGCTCTAACCGGCACGATCGCCACGATCGCGCAATTAGGCGGCAACAAAGAAAAAGAGAAAGAAAAAGAGCAGCCCAAAGAAGAGCAGTTGAGTTATTGATTTTTCGCGGGATTAAAATTCCCGCGAAAAATTATTTCGCGGAGGAGCGGAGTTCCTCTTTGCGATCAAAGACTGCTTCCTTTGGAAACTCCCGAAAATCGTCGCTGTGATCCGCGCGTGATTTTTGCTCGTTGCGCTACTTGCTACGCGTTTCTGCGCCGTGTTTCTGCGATCGCGAGCGTAACGATATTTATAGGCTTCAACTTGGGTTTGTACTTCAAAAATACCGCCCATTCGCAAGCGCGATCACGCGCGTTTTCTCGTCATTGCGGGTTGCGCTCGCGGGGGTTTGCTTCGTAAAACCGCCTCCGCATCTCGCCGCTCGGCGCGAAGCCCAAGCGGTTGGCTTTTGCTTTTCGAGCGCGATCTACAAGGCAAACAAGGCGAAAAAGCGCGATTTTCGTTTGCCGCGCGTTGATTGCGCGCTTGCTATACCTAAATTTAATAAAGGTCTTTTGTGCGTGTTCGCTATCTCTTAGCCGGAGCCGCTCTTGTAATTTTGGGCGCGATCTTGCAGATCGTATGGCTGGGGCTTTGCTTCGGCACGATCATAGTCGGCGTCGTGCTTTTGATCTTCGCGCCGCTTATCTTGTTTTTCCCGTTCACCGCGATGATTATTCCGGGCTCGGCGTTGATTTTAGCCGCCATTAAACCGCCGCAAAACCGTTCGCAAAGGCAATACAAGCGAGACGATGTGATAGATGTTGAAGTTGTGGGATAAATTCCGCGGCGTAAATAATTGTTAATTTGTTAATATCACACAAAATACACAAAGGAGGGCAAAATGACCCTAAGAACCATTAAGGACATTGAGATCGCGAATAAAAAAGTCTTTGTTCGTTGCGACTTTAATGTGCCGCAAGACGAGGAGGGCAACATTACGGACGATCGCCGCATTAAATCGGCGCTGGTTACGATCAACTACTGCATTGACCACAACTGCGCCGTGATTTTGGCGAGCCACAACGGGCGACCCAAAGGCGAACCCGATCCCGAATTTACGCTGATGCCGATCGCGAAACGGCTGCAAATTTTGCTCAAACGCGATGTTACGTTGGCGGCTGAGGTCGTGGGCGATGACGCGACTGCGAAGGCAAAAGCCTTAAAGCAGGGCGAAATTTTACTGCTGGAAAACCTGCGCTTTGAAAAGGGCGAGACGAAAAATGACGAAACTTTCGCCAAAAAACTCGCCGATATGGCTGAAATTTACATCAATGACGCATTCGGCGTGAGCCACCGCGCGCACGCTTCGGTTGAGGCGATCACGAAGTTTTTCCCTGACGATCGCAAAGCGGCGGGCTTTTTGCTGAGCAAAGAGATCAACTTCTTCGATCGCACCCTGCAGCACCCCACGCGCCCTTTCGTAGCCGTGATCGGCGGCAGTAAAGTGAGCGGCAAATTACAGGCGATCTACAACTTGCTTTCAAAGGTAGATAAAATCATCATCGGCGGCGGTATGGCATTCACATTTCTCAAAGCCCTCGGCGAAGATGTGGGCGACTCGCTAGTAGAAGACGAGTTGATTCCAGACGCTTTGCGCATTATGGACGAGGCGAAAAAGCGCAATGTCAAACTCTACCTGCCGGTAGATGTCGTTTGCGCGCAGACGATTGAGGCTGGCGCGGTTACGATCTGCACCACCACCAAAGAAATTCCTATCGGCTGGAAGGGTTTGGATATTGGTCCCGCCACGACACGGCTCTTCCGCGAGGCGCTTGACGGCGCGCAAACCGTACTCTGGAACGGACCTATGGGCGTCTTTGAGATTGAAAAGTTCGCCAAAGGCAGTTTCAAAATTTCGCACAGAATCGCCGAGAGCCACGCGACTAAGATCGTAGGCGGCGGCGACACGGCGGATGTCGTCCAACGCGCCGATGACGCGGACGAGATGACATTTATCTCCACAGGCGGCGGCGCGTCTTTGGAGCTTTTAGAGGGCAAAATCCTGCCGGGCGTCAAAGCGCTGGAAATTAAGAAATAAAATGAAGTTTCTGGGTATGGCGATGAAGCCTATAAATCCAGCCGTTTTCACGGCGGGCGAAAATCGCGGGGCGAAGCCCAGCGGCGATTTTCGCGGGGTCAAGGGGCGCGAGCCCTTTGCCGCAAGCGGCGGCTTTGTCGCCGCGAGGAGTTAAAATGCAAATAGTCGCAGCAAACCTCAAGACAAACCATACGCGAAATACCGTGCAGAGTTATCTCGGCGCGGTTGAGAGTTACATTGACAAAAACGAGATCGCGGCGCGATCAGTCGTATTCCCGCCTATGAGCGCCTTGTGCCAATCGCGTGAAAAAATCACGATCGGCGCGCAAAACGCCTACGCCGCTGAAAACGGCTCATTCACAGGCGAAATCGGCACGGAGCAGTTAGAGGAGTTCGCGATCAAGACGCTTCTAATCGGACACAGCGAACGCCGCCATATATTCGGCGAAAATTTGGAGTTAGTCAAGCGCAAATTTGACTTTTTCTCCCTCCTTGACTATGAGATTTTCTTCTGCGTGGGCGAGCCGATTGAGATCAAAGAAGCGGGCTTTGAAGTGGTGATGACCTATATTGAAAAGCAGCTTGACGGTATAGATTTAGGCTACTCGCGCCTCGTGCTCGCATACGAACCTGTTTGGGCGATCGGAACGGGCAAAACCGCTACGACGGCTGATATTACGGAGGTTCATAACGCAATCAAAGAGATCGCCGACAAACCGCTTTTATACGGCGGGAGCGTCAAGGTCGAAAACGCCGCCGAAATTATGTCGTTGCCGAATGTAGACGGCGTTTTAGTCGGCACCACGAGCTGGCTTAGCGAGCGTTATTGTCAGCTTTTGGACGCCGCGAACGGGATTAATAAGTAAAGGTCGCGCCTAAATATAGGCTGCAATTTTCGGGTAAAAACGGGTGAAAGGATAGTCTCAATGCGGCTACATTTCACACAATTTTGCCCGTGTTGCTTATAGGTTGGTCTTTACGTAATTTGCGGCAAATCGCGAAAGATGGACTGGCGCAGCGGCGAACAAAGTTTAATTTACAAGGATTACGCATTATGTTTATGAAGGGCAAGAAAGGTTTAATAATAGGAATCGCGAACGAGCGATCGATCGCTTACGGGATCGCCAAAAAGGCGAAAGAGCAGGGCGCGGAATTTGCGATGACCTACCTAAACGCGCAGTTTGAGAAGCGCATTGCGCCGATCGCGGAGGAGCTCGGATGCAAGCACATTTACCGCCTTGACATCAACGAGGCGAGCGAGATTGAGGCGGTGCGCGAAAGTATCGCGAAAGACTTTGGCAAAATTGATTTTGTCGTCCATGCGGTAGCGTTCGCGCCGAAAGAAGCATTGAGCGGGCGCTTTGTGGAGACGACCAAAGAGGCGTTTAATGTGGCGATGACGACTTCGGTTTATAGTTTTATTGAGGTCGCGCAGAAGTTGCTGCCCGTTTTGAACAAAGGCGCGTCATTGCTGACGCTCTCGTATCTGGGCGCGGAGCGCGTTGTGCCAAACTACAATGTAATGGGCGTGGCGAAGGCGGCTTTGGAAGCTAGCGTGCGCTATTTGGCGGCGGATTTGGGTAGAGAGGGTATGCGCGTGAATGCTTTGAGCGCGGGACCGATCCGCACTTTGGCGGCGAGCGGGATCGGCGATTTCAAAATGATTTTGAAGTGGAACGAAGCAAACTCGCCCCTGCGCGAAAATGTAACGATCGAGCAAGTCGGTTGCAGCGCGGCGTATCTTCTTAGCGATCTTGCGAGCGGTGTAACGGGCGAAGTGCATTATGTAGATAGCGGCTACAACATTACGGCAATGGCGGCGGTGGAAAAAGACGGCGAAAAGACCGCGCTCGTTTGGGATCGCATACGCAACAAGCAAGATTAAGCGCGTTTTGGGTGCGCGCGATCGCCAAAAAAGCCCTATACGCCGCGCTTATGCTGTGGATTATTTCGGCGATCAGCTTCGCGGTAGTCAATGCCGCGCCAAATAATTTCTTTCCAGCGGGCGAGCTCAATCCCAACATCACGCCTGAGGATATTGAGCGGCTGAAAGTGGTTTATGGGCTTGACAAGGGCGCGGCGGAACGTTATTTTTCGTGGGCGAGAGCGATCTTGCGCTTCGACTTTGGCGTATCGTTTTCCAGCGGCAAAGCGGTGCGAAGCGAAATTCTAGATCGTTTGCCGATTACGATCGCGATCAGCCTGACTTCAATGTTTTTTATCTTTTTGATAGCGCTTCTCGCGGGAATTAAAGCTGGGCTTTCTCAAGGTTCTCGCGCCGATCGCCTGACGAAACAAGCCGCGCTTGTTAGCTACGCCTTTCCTTCGTTTTACCTCGCGCTGCTTTTAATAATGCTCTTCGCCGTTTGGCTTGACTTTTTCCCGATTTCGGGACTTGAAAGCGCGGGCGGCAAAACGGGTTTCGCGCGGGTTTTGGATATTGCGCGGCATTTAACTTTGCCGATCGCGGTCGTGGTTTTGGGCGGTTTTGGTAGTCTCACCCTCTATATTCGCGCCCTTACGATCGAGATTTCCAAGAGCGATTACATATTTTTCGCTAGATCGTGCGGACTTGGCGAAGCTAGAATTATCCGCCGCTTCGTTTTGCCTAATTTATACCCGCCGATTATCACGATTTTGGGACTCTCCTTGCCCGGTATCATCGGCGGGAGCGTGATCCTTGAAAGCGTCTTTTCAATAAACGGAATGGGACTCTTGTTTTACCAAGCCGCCCTCGCGCGCGATTATCCCGTAATAATGGGACTGCTCATCATCGGCGCGTTTTTGACGCTGCTCGGCAACATCACAGCCGATCTCGCGCTTCTCAAACTCAACCCATACTACAAATCGGGGGTGAAAAATGATTAAAAATATGCGTACCGAGCCCTTAAAAGAGGCGCGTTTTGTGGAACCTCTGTGCCTCTTTTACGAGGAGGACGGCAAGCAAAAACGTTGGGAACTCATTAAAGCGCACGACAGCGTGGCGGTTTTGATCTACAATGAGGACGATGACGCGTTCGTGCTTGTCAAGCAATTTCGCCCGCCCGTCTATCTCAAAAATCAAGACGGCTACACCTATGAGCTCTGCGCTGGAATTTTGGACAAAAATAAGAGCGAGCAAGATACGGCGATTGAGGAGATTGAAGAGGAGACGGGCTACAAGATCAGCGCGGAGAGAATTGAGAGAATTACTGAATTTTATACGGCGGTGGGCTTCGCGGGCAGTAGGCAAACTTTGTTTTTGGCGCGCGTGAACGAGCGCGATCGCGTAGGCGAGGGCGGCGGGGTGGATACCGAAAAAATTGAAGTCGTCAAAGTGCCGCGTAAAGAGGCTTTGCGCCTTGTTTTTGACGAAAGCAAAGTAAAGACCCCGGGGCTGGCGTTCGCGATCAGCTGGTTTTTGCTGGAGCGATCTTAGTTATTGCGATCTAATCCGTCGCGCGGGCGAGTTTGATTAGAAATCCTTTTTTGCCGTCTTCAAGCAAAGCGATCGCGCCTTTGTGCGCCTCTACGATCTGCTTGCAGAGGATTAGCCCTAGCCCGTGCCCCTTTGTTTTACTGCTGTAAAACGCCTCAAAAAGCCGTTCGGGATTCTCAAATTTTTTGCCCGTGTCGTAAATTTCTATTTCGTAATCGGCGGCGGAGCGGATTGTGATCGCGCCGCTTTGATCGGCGGATTCCTCAATCGCGTCTATCGCGTTAAACGCCATATTTTGCAAAACTAATAACAACAGATCAAAATCGCCTTTTATCTCTATTTTTTGCAGAGAAAAATCAAATTTTATATCTTTTGTGTATGAGTAATTTGATATGGAGTTTTTTAACTCTTCTATCAAATCTGATAACACAAATTTTTTGAGGTTTAATGTGAAACCTCGTGAAAATAAAAGCGTAGCTTTTACTATACGCTCTACGCGCCAAATTATCTTTTTAATTTCAAGGACGATTTGCCTCTCTTTTAACGGTACTGAATTAAAGAGCGCGGAAGCGTAGTTTGAGATCGCGCCGATCGGATTGCGTATTTCGTGCGCAAGGTGCGCCGCCATTTGTCCCATTGCGATCAAACGTTCGTGGCGGCGAAAGTTAGTATTGTCGCTTGCCGTGATAATTAAACGATCGTCGTGTTCGGTTACTTGCAGCACAAAAAATCGTGAGTTTATTTCAATTTCTTTGCCGTCTTGCCCGATCGTGATTGATTGCAAATCTATACCGCTTTTTCGCGCGGTTTCGTTACTTAAATATATATTTTTATCGCGCTCCAAAACCCAAAACGCGGTAGGCGCGACTTCTATCACTTTGCTCAGCAATTTTCGCTGCTCTATAATATCTTTGCTTACCTCCGCGATCAGTTTATCCATTTCGGCGATATAAGTCGGAAATTCGTTTAATAACTTTTCATCGTTATTTTCCATAAAGAATCCTTTGCGAAATTTTGTGAGAGAGCGATTATAATATAATGCTTTCATTATTTCGCTTTAGAGGCTAAAAAATGACGAAAATTCCAGTAGCGATCGTGGGAGCAAGCGGCTACACAGGCTTAGAGCTCATAAAAATTTTGTTAAACCACCCGCGATTTGAGATCGCGTTTTTGGGCGCGAGCGAGGCGGCGGGCGAGATCGCTAAGACGCATAAATCGCTTAATTTTGTAATCAAAACAGAGGTTGAAAAGACCGAAATTGACGAGATCGCGCGCCGCGCTGAGCTCGCGTTTCTCGCCGTGCCGCACAAACAAGCCGCGCGAATTGCGAAAGAGTTGCTCGCAAAGGGCGTTAAGGTCGTTGATCTCTCGGCGGATTACCGCCTGACGCGCGAAAATTACGAGGCGGCTTACGGCGGCGAGCACGAGGATTTGGAGAATCTCGCCCACGCGATCTACGGAATGAGCGAGCTTGTAGGCGTTAGCGCGATCCAAAACGCGCGCCTCGTGGCGAATCCAGGCTGCTATCCAACCGCTTCAATTCTAGCGGCGTTGCCATTTTTGCCATTCGCCGACCTCTCGCAACCGATTATAATCGACGCCAAAAGCGGCGTTTCGGGCGCGGGCAAATCGCACTCCGATCGCACGCATTTTGTGAATGTGAATGAGAATTTTTTCGCCTATTCGCCGATTTCGCACCGCCACGCGCCGGAGATTGAAGAAAAACTTACGATCGCGGCGAATCGCGAAACGAAAGCGATCTTCGTGCCGCAACTTCTCCCCGCCACGCGCGGAATGATCGCGAGCGTTTATATTCGCCTTGCGAAGCAGATCGCCGATCCAAACACGATCGCGCGCGAATTTTACGCGGCGAATCAATTTGTGCGCGTTATTAACGAGCCGCCGCAGATGAAATTTGTCGCGGGAACGCACTTTGCCGACATTTACGCTATGCAAAAAGACGGCACAATTTTTGTCCAGAGCGCGATCGACAACCTCTTGCGCGGCGCTTCAAGCGCGGCGGCGGCGAACGCGAATTTAATGTGCGGATTAGACCTCGCGCGCGGTTTGCCTACGATCGCGTATGCGCCGTAATTTGCTATGACCCAGCCAAAACGCGATCAAACTCGCGGCAAAAAATACTTTCGGAGATAAAAGCGTATCAATAATAAACGCAATAGAAGCTTTTTGCGATAAAGAGAAAAGCTCTATTTTTTACAATCAAGATATACCGATTTATTATGATTACAGCATACTCTACAAATCCGCTATAGACGAAACAGTCGGCAAGAAACTAGGTATGCTTGGCTATCTATGCTGGTTAATACCAGTATTGGCGTTTGGATTAGCGAAAGGCAGTGAAA
>JAITUT010000050.1 GCA_031286325.1 Helicobacteraceae bacterium | reverse complement strand
CCCATTCCATTCATTTTGTTTAATAAACGTTTCGTAGTCTGTGAACACGTCGTCGCGGCGATCTTTGCCGTCATAAATACAATATACGGCTTGCTTATCAAGGTTTTGGGTGAATAAATTGGGGTTAAGGTTTTTATAACAAGTGGCGATCAGCCGTTTCAAACCGAGCCCTTTGAATCCGGAATAGAAAAAATAAAAAAACTGGCTTGCGCGCGGATCGTCGCAGTTGCACAGAACTGTTTTGTCCTTAAAATGTTCTTTGTAATGCTTTGCCTCGTTCTCTATGTCGATAAGCCGTGTATAAAATTCATCGACTTTTTGCTTTTTTGCGTTATCAAGTACTCTTTTAGCCATTTTTTAGCGTTCTCCATAAATAAATGTTGAAGTATATCGTTTGCGCCACATTAAGGGCGCAATGCGCTTTACGCCGTTTCGTCTCGATAGAAAACGCGCGGATTTGTCTATTACGTCAGAGGCAGAGCGGCGAACCTTTTGGGTTCGCCTGTCGCTTGCATAGATAAGCCCGCTCATAGCTTTCCTCCGCCAAGTAGCTCTAAACCGTCGTTTTTTAGGTTGCGCGGCATTATCGCAACTTTACTCCGCGCTCTCAACCTCTATATAGCCCGAAGGCAAGCCTAACGCCCGAATCTCGCGATCATACATCGCCTCCGCGTAAATTGGGGCGGTAGCGAATTTACCCGCGTTGGTCGCTTTAATTTCGTATGTGAAAGAGAGCGCGTCGCCGCCCACATACGCGTATAAAATCACGCGATCTTCGCGCATATCGCCGTAATCAAGGTAAATGTCGCCCGATTTTTGAAAGATCGGCTTGTAGCCGTTATGGCGCTCGTCCGTCTCCTCGTCCTCATCGCTATTTTGCTCCTGCGGCTGAACGACGACCTCAAAGGCGCCCGGCAAAATATCGGTGATCGCTACATTATCCACGCCGCCGCCCGTGAGCGCTTTAGCGCGGATCGTTACGAAAACGCTCTCGCCGACTTTGATTTTGCTGATCTTGTTGCCGTTTGCGTCGTGATATTCTCGGTAAATTTCTAGACCCTTTTTGATCGCTTCTTTGGGCTGGGCGCGATCAAATCCTTCCATAACCGCCACCGACCACGCGGACGTTTTGGAGTTATCGCTTTTGAAAATGATCGTATCGTCCGTAACTTTGAACTCGCCTTGCGCCTCGCCGTCTACGCTCTCTGCGATCTTGCGATCTTTGCCTTTCTCCGCCGCATTGATAGAGAGTTTCGCCCCCGAACTTTTCGCGAATTTCGCGTAACTATTGAGCGCCATTATCGTCATCGCCGCCGATCGCGTGGTGTAGCGGTTTTCGCGCAGGTGTACCGCGATATTCTCAACCGCCTGCGCGGGAATTGCCGTCGCCTCGCTCGGAAAGTGGCGCGAAATAATGTAGATCGCCAGCGAATTTACAACCAGCGGATCGTAGTAATTTCGCGACCACCAAGCCGCTATATAAGCGCGGTTTAAGCGCGCCGTAACTTTTGCGAGCAACGCCGCCGCCTCTTTGTCGTTTTTAAGCATCTTAAATGTCGCCGCCGCGTAGAGAATGGCGGGCGAAATTTCGTCAAAACTCTCCTCCGCATACTCTTCAATCCGCTTCACAAGCGGGCTCAAATAATTCGCGGTTACTTGTTTGTGGCGCGTTAAAAGGTAGATCGCGTAGGCGTAATCGTTAATTTCTGAGACGTCCGATCCGTTAAAGCTCTCTTTCGCTTGGACGCGCAAAAATGAGACGAGCCGCGTCTCCAATTCGACGGGTACGGATACGCCGAAGTCCTCTTTCGCGTCCGCTAAAAAGTGCGCGGCGTAAGAGCTTACAAACAAATTCGCTTCGAAATTCGCGCGCCACAAGCCGATTGAGCCTGCGGAGTTTTGCCGCGCTTGCAAAATTTGCAAATTCTCAGATGTTTTCGGCGCTTTGCCAGCCGCGCGCGGCAGGAAAATTTCGGCGATCATACGTCCAATAAGTTGCTCCGAGCACAAATGCTCGTATTTGTCAAGGTAACTCGCCAGTCCGTTTGAGAGCGCTAATGGCGAAGTTGAGAGCCGCGCCTCGCTGCGCGCGTATTCCGCGTAACGATCGCGCTTAATTTCGTATTTTTCCTCGCCGCCGCCAAGCCGCTTCATATAAGAGCTAACGACAAAGGGCGAAAGCGGGCGCACGGACGCCGTTACCACGCGCTTCGCGGAATAACTTTTGCCGCCCTCCTCGTAAGCCGCGTTAATTTTCAGCTCCGCGTTGCCGAGTTTATCAAGCGCTTTTAAGCGAAACTTCAAATACCCCTCGCGCATAGCCTCCAGCGAAATTGTTTTTTCGCGATCGCCGATCACTTCCAGACTTTGATTGGGCGCGACTTTTACTTTGATCGCGGCTTTTTTGCCTTGCGCGAAATCCTCAATCAAATTGCTCACGCCCACGCTCGCTTCAAATTCGTCGCCTGGAGCTAACGCTGCGGGCATATTCGGCGTCAAAACAATATCATCGCGCACAATCACGGATTCGCTCGCCGCGCCGATTTTAGCCGCGCTCACCGTGATCGCCATTACGCGCAATTTGCCGTTGAAATAATCGGGCGTTTGCCACTCAATTTCGCGCTCGCCGTTAATCTCAATCACCCCCGACCAGAAGGCGACGGGCTTTTCAACTTTGCGCTTAAACGGATTTAATTGCCGCGCGAATTTTCCCGTTGCGCCATCGTCGCCCGCGGGCGAAGAGAGCTTTTCAAAGCGCGCGAATTCGGGCAAAATCAGATCCAAAATCTGCATAGTTTGCACCGCTAGCGACGCCTTTTGGAAGAAGAAGTCCAGCGGGTTTTGGAAGCGATACGATCCAGCTTGCAAAATTCCCTCGTCAATGCCGAATACGATCGCTTTTGTCTTTTCCGCGCTCACTTTGACTTTCAGCGGATCGTAGGGCTTGATCACTTTAGGCAGCGAGATCGCGACATTATTGCGCTTGTCGTCAAGCGAAACTTTGAATGGCAAAGCGGCGTAACTTAAGGGGCTCATAAAAATTTCATCGCTGTTGTAATCGCGCGTAAACTGCACATTCACATAACCGCCGCCCTCCAAATCGCGCGGCGCGGCGATTTTCTGAATTGAGCTTCTCCCCGCTTTGAACCACTTCGCGGCGTAGATTTTTTCTTTCTCGATCGTAATTAGCCCGCCGCCCTCGTATGGCGCGTTAATCGCGATCTCAATCTCCTCGCCGCGCGCGTATTCTTGCTTTGTCAGGCGCACGTCAAGCTCGGCGTTTTTGTCCTTTTTCGCGTCTATCGCGCCGCCCCCCGCCACGGAATAGCGCAAGCGGTAAAGCCCGTCTCCTTTTTGGTTTTTGATCTCCACTCTGAAATTACCGGGCTTTGCCGTATCTAATTTGTAACTCGCGCCGTTAAGGGCGATCTTAAACGGCGTTTCGGAGATCTGCGCGTCGGTGAGTTTGGATTGATATTTATATACGCCGCTCTCTTGCAAAGTCAAAACCGAAATGAATTTTTCCTCGTAGATCGCCATCGTCAGATCGGCGAGCGCGATCTTTGCGGCGGAGGGATCAACGGCTATGAAATTCACCTCGCGATTGGCGTCTTTTTTAATAAAGGACAAGTCGCCGTCCGCTTTCGCGCCCACCAAATAATCATTCGGCGAAACTATCGCGGCGACCGCGGCGGTAACGCTTCTGCCCGCGCCCGCCTCGAACGCCTCCGCCACAAGCGAAATCGCGTAAGTAGCCTTGCCGTGCTCCTCGCTCAAAAGGTCAATTTTCGCCTCGCCTTTTTCGTCCGTTTTGACCTCTTGCAACTCAAAATCAAAGGACTCTTTCGCCTTGAAGCCGTCATAAAACGAGAATCCGTCAAATCCCGCCAACTTAAACGAAGTCGGCGAAAGCGTACTCCGCGCCGCGACTCGGCGGTTTTCGGCGGGCGAGCCGAACAAATTTTCCACGCGCACTAATGCGCCGATCTCATTTGGCTTATACCAGCCGCGTTTAGTCTGCGGCGTGAAATTGAGCGAGACTTTCATACGATCGGGCTCAAACTCGCGCACGTTGATATAAGTCGTACCCAGCAGATAATCGCGTAAGTTTTTATCCGCGTGTTCGCCGATTCGCGCTGAAATCGTCCAATTGCCTGTGGGCGAATCGGGCGCGATCTTGAACATTATTTCGTTTAACCCGCTCGCGTCAATTTTTTGATCAAACGCGGCGTATAGCTGCCCTCTCGCGTCATTGATCGTGATTTTCACGGGGATTCCCCCCACGCCGACGCTCCAATCTTTCGCGCGGGTTACGATCCCAACGCGCGCCTCCTCGCCCGGTCGGTAAAGCCCGCGATCGCTAAATAAATACGACTTTAACGCGCCGCTTTTGTACTCCGGGCTCACGCCGCCTACGTCAAACCTTGAATAATCAAGATTGCGATCGTAGAACCACTTTTCGCGCGCGGGCAAAAATGTCGCGTCGGAGTCTTTTTCGACGAGGATCATATTCGGCGCTTTTTCATTTTTGTAACGATCGGAGTTGAAAGGCTCAAAACGCGCGCGCCCCTCTGAATCCGTGTTGGCGACTGCGATCTGAATACCGTTCGCGCCCAGCATTGAAACGCGCGCGCCCTCTACTGGCGTTTGATTTTTAATGCTCTGCACAAAAATATCCTGCGATCCGTCCGCCGAAACTTTCGCGATGATCGCGAGATCGGAGAGTACTACGAGTTTGGGCCTGCCGCTTTGATCTCGCGTCCTTTTTGTGTCGGGGTCGTAATCGGAGAGCGTCAAAATAAATATCCCCTTCGCCGCGCCGCTTTTAGCGAGATACGCGCCCAAATCCACGCCGGTATAGTGAATTTTGCCGCCCGTATCCGGCAGGCGGATAAACTCCGTAAAGTGCTCCGAAAAATAGTCTGTGTAATAGTTAAAATCCAATTCCGCGTAGATAGCTTGACTGTTAAAGTGCAAAATGTTGTTAAGTTGCGACGGAATTACGCGGCGAATGTCGAGTCTCGCGCCTTTGGCGTTCCTAGCGGCGATCGCGATCTTTTTGTCGCCTTTGAGCGAGATTAGCGATCCTTCGGCGGCGAATTTGAGCTGGCTCTTAACCTCTGGCACCCGCACGATCACGCCCTTTTGTTTCCTGCCTTTGTAGCCTCCCGGCGTCTCTATTTTATCCTCCGCGACTAGGACCATAATATGCCGTTTCTCCGCCGCGTCTATTTTGTAGGCGACCATGCTTTGCAAACCGTCATTTTCGGCTTTAAGCTCAATGGGCTGTGAAACCGCTAAAATTTCGTCCGTAATTTCAATGCGCTCTACTGTCCAATTGTAATTTGCTACCCTTTTATCATTGCTCCAGCCATCATTGCCCCAGCCGGGTTCTTTATCTTTGGGCAAAACCCACGCTTTCACAAAACGCGCGAAGTTTCCCGCCTCCATAGAATCCGCTAAACTGAACGAAAGAACGCGCCCCATTTCGCCGTCCTCTTCTTCTACGAAATTCACGAAAACTTTCTCCACAATGTCGCGATAGACGCCCGGAACCGCTAACGAGACGCTCGTTTCTTCGGATTTGTTGCCGCCTAACGCGCTCTTTACGCCGCTATCTACCTGCAAGATCATCTGGCTGGCGGTTTCAGGCAAAGTTATAAATTCGCTTCTGACCCAAGCGGAAAGTTTTTTTTCGTCATATTTCACGGAAAATTTGTAGTTTTTCGCGCCTTTGCCGCTATTTTTCGGCTGCTCCAAACGCATCTTTAACGCGCTTTCAAATGCGGCGGGATCAACGGGATAGTTGAATTCCACAAGAAAAATGGCGTTTTTTTCGCGCGGGTTTTCGGGGTTTTGATAGAGTTCTCTTGATCTAATACGCGCTTCAAAAGCCTCCGTGTCAAACGATAATTCGCTGTTTTGTAATTTAATTTCCTTTGCCAAAAGTTTCGCGTCGTCTAATTTGATCGTATATCTTTCGCCGATCGCCCAATCTTTTTTGGGGGTAAAAAATATCATTGAGGGAGACGACCAACGCCACTCGCCGTCAATTTCAGGCGAAATTTTAATTCCCTCCGCGATCTTTTTGCCCACATTTTCAAGCGGCGCGGCGTCGTTTGCGAAGTGGATCGACAATGCTGAAGGATGCTCATTATAACGGTAATCGCGCTTTGACGGTCGACTAAAGCTCGCGCGCGTTTCACCCTCGGCAAGCGCGGCTGCTTCAATCTCTTTGGGCTCGTTCATATACCAAACATAGCCGCTATAAGCGCCGCCTATTAAGATCGCCGCGATCGCGATTGCGATCGCCAAAGTTTTTTTGCTTGAAATAGCTTTCGCGATCGCGGTTTTAACGCCGCCTTGGATCGCTTTCATCCAACTAGGCGCGTTGTAATTTATATCGCCGAAGATCGCTCGTAAAATCCGCATTTTTTTCTCCGTTTTGAAAATTTGCGCAGTTTATCCAAAATAGAATTAAAGAGATTTTGACTAAAATTGTCCGCTTTTTATTATCCCTTTTTTTAAGGATTTTGATGAACGAAAATATAAGTGAAAAACTTAAAATTTTGGCGCGGACGATCGGCGGAAACTACGACGCGCTGAAAAACGAAATTAAAGTCGGCGCGGCGCATTTGCCAAATGCCGAAAGGATCGCGGCGATCTTTTTGAAGTTGCGCGAACTTTTATTTCCGGGCTATTTCGCGTATGAGGAGTACAGCGAGCGCCCGCGCCGCGATATGTCGCATACGGAAAATATCGAGGCGGCGCTCTCTGAAATTCACGGCGATCTCTCGCGCGAAATCGCCCTCGCTTTGCCGCACATTAAAGAGTTCGCGAACGAGGGCGAACGCGAGATTAAGCACCACGCCGAGTGGTTTGCGTCGCTTTTTTTAGAGGATTTGCCGAAAATCCGCAACTTGCTCTCGACTGACGCGCGCGCCGCTTTTGACGGCGATCCCGCGGCGTTTAACATTGACGAAATTATCGCTTCGTATCCCGGATTTTTCGCGACTGTCGCGCACCGCCTCGCGCACAAACTCTATTCGCTGGGAGTGCCGCTAATTCCGCGCATTTGGTCTGAATTTGCGCACTCCAAAACGGGGATTGACATTCACCCTGGCGCTACGATCGGGCATCACTTTTTCATTGACCACGGCACTGGCGTTGTGATTGGCGAGACGACAATCATCGGAAATTATGTGAAAATTTATCAGGGCGTTACGCTTGGCGGAATCAGCACGCGCGGCGGGCAGACTTTGCGCGGCGTGAAACGTCACCCCACGATCGAGGATTATGTAACGATCTATTCGGGCGCGTCAATTTTCGGCGGCGAAACTACTATTGGTCGCCACAGCGTGATCGGCTCGAATGTTTTTGTGGCTTCCAGCGTCTTAGCGCACACCAAAGTAAGCCTCAAAAACCCAGAGCTTCAATACAAAGATAATGCGTTTGCGCACACTTTCACGCGCAAAGAGTTGGAGCAAGAGGAGTTTTGGAGCTGGGTGATATAAAGAGTTTTTCGCTACAATCCGCGAAATTTGGTTAGAAGAGCGATCTTGCGTAACTTTTTAATAATTATTTTTTAAGGATTTCAGCGATGATATTTATTACGGGCGGCGGCACGGGCGGACACCTCGCGGTGGCGCAAGCAATCAAAGAATCGTTGAACGAAAACGGCGTGAAACCGATATTTGTCGGCAGCGAAAATGGACAAGATCGCGCGTGGTTCGCGAAAGATTTCGGCTTTGAAGATCGCATATTTTTACCCACAAAAGGCGTGATGAACCGCAACATTTTCGGCAAGATCGCGGGAATTTTCACCGTGATCAGGCTCGTTTTTAGAATGAGGCGGATTCTGCGTATGCGCGACGCGAAAGTCGTATTCAGCGTGGGCGGCTACTCCGCCGCGCCGGCCGCGATCGCGGCGGTAACTTTGAAAATCCCGCTCGTAATTCACGAGCAAAACGCCGTTTCGGGTACGTTAAATACATTGATGAAACCTTTTGCGAAGCGTTTTTACTCGTCATTTGACCCAGATAGCGAGAGCAAAGATTATCCGATCAAACGCGAATTTTTCGACAAAGCGCGCGTCAGAGAACGCATTAAAGCGGTGATTTTTTTAGGCGGATCGCAAGGGGCGAAAGCGATCAACGATTTCGCGCTTTCGGTCGCGCCTACCCTCGCCGCGAAGAAGATTAAAATTATCCACCAATGCGGCAAAGGGGGGCTTGCGGAGTGCCGCGCCTTTTACGAGGCGAACAAAATTGAGGCGGATTTATTTGACTTTGATCTGAACATCAGCGATCGCGTGGCGGAGGCGGATTTGGCTGTGGCGCGAAGCGGCGCGGGGACGCTATTTGAATTAGCGGCAAACGGCTTGCCCGCGCTCTTTATCCCGTATCCGTATGCGATGGGAAACCACCAAATGGCGAACGCGAAATACTTGTGCCAGCGCGAATTAGGCTGGTGCATTGAGCAGTCGCGCCTTTCAGTAGAAGCGCTGGATAACATTTTGCCGCTTGATCTCTCGTTCATATCGGAGGCGCTCGCCAAAGAGATTCGCGTTGGCGGCGCGGACTTTATCGCCGAAAAACTCTATGCGATCAAAAAAGGTAGATTGCCTTAATTTGCCGCGCCTCGCCCAAGTCTCTCCGAGCTGGAATACGCCGCGGGAGTTCCCAATCGTTGCGAATTTAATCCGCGATCCCTTAAACGCGAGATTTTAGCTTACGGAATGACGGAACGAAAATTTCTTGGAAAGTCTATTACGGCTTTCTGCGCGATAACGGCGCAAGCGTCCGCCGATCCTCAAAGCCGCGATTTTGATCGTTGCGGATCGTTAATGAGATCGCGGCTTTCGCCGTAATGAGCAGAAAAGTTCGCGATCGGAAAGTTAGCTATTTTCGTTTGGTTTTTCGGGCGCGGCGGAAGCCGCGTTTGTATTGGGCGCGGCGTTTG
Source organism: Helicobacteraceae bacterium (assembly GCA_031286325.1). Lineage (GTDB taxonomy): Bacteria > Campylobacterota > Campylobacteria > Campylobacterales > SZUA-545 > JAIRNH01. Next base: position 698 of record JAITUT010000050.1, on the reverse strand, counting down.
CGGTATTTGCGGTATTTTCTGAATTTACAACATTCGCGACGCCGCCAGTATTCGCTTCTTTCGCGATCGGCTGTGGATTTTCAGACGGTTTTTTTGCGTTATGCCCCGCGTTCGCCGTCATATTCCGCGCGTAACTCTGCGAAAGCGCGCGATCCTCAGCCATTATCCCTTGCACTCCAGTTACAAGAAACCCGACGAGACACGCCGCCGCAAAGAACCAAAAATACCAGCCGCCGCCGTCTGAAAACGGCGAAACCACGCCTCCTACCAAACAAAACCCGCACCCGATCAGCCATAAAGTTGAAGTTTTCATTAAATCTCTCCTTTTAGCAAATATAAAAACCGCGACTCGCGATAATTTATGTTTGCGGTTGCGTAATGAGATTTTAGCCAACTTCGCCAAAGGAGATCAAGTGAAATTTACGCTCAAAAGGGTAAATCTAATACCGCGCGTTTGTTTTTCTAATAAACGCGAAGATCGGCAATTATTTTAAGGAAATTATGCTATAATAAATACTTAATTTAACTTTAGGTTATGTTTTAGTATGTTCAGTTCAGTTCAGTTCAGTTCAGTTCAGATCAGTTCAGTTCAGTTCAGTTCAGTTCAGTTCAGTTCAGTTCAGTTCAGTTCAGTTCAGTTCAGTTCAGTTCAGTTCAGTTCAGTGCGGCGCAACGCGCTAACCGCTCTTTAACTTTAA